>DTYI01000031.1 GCA_012961935.1 Thiotrichales bacterium
CTCACGCCCCTCACCTGCATCCATGCAGGCGACGCAGTACCCGGAAATTTTAGCAGTAAGATGCTCATTCATGAATTGATCAGAGATTCCTTAAGCATTCGCTGCCGTAAGGCTTCATACAAACAAACTCCGGTAGCAACCGAAACATTCAGACTTGAAACGCTGCCTGCCATCGGAATAGAAACAAGATAATCACAACGCTCTTCGGTCAGGCGTCTTAAACCTTTACCTTCCGCACCCACAATCAATGCGACAGATCCGGTTAAATCTGTTTCGTAAAGCGTTCGCCCCGCCTTGTCAGAAGTGCCCGTTAACCAGACGCCCATGTCCTTTAATGTATCCAGCGTTCGGGCCAGGTTGGTTACCTGAAACAGGGGAACCGTTTCAGCTGCACCACTGGCCACTTTGCGCACAACCGGCGTTAAGCCAACGGATTTGTCTTTGGGAATGATGACAGCCTGCACGCCAACCGCATCGGCCGTGCGCAAACAGGCGCCGAGATTATGCGGGTCGGTGATACCATCCAGTACCAGCAAAAAAGCAGGTTCTTTTAAGGTCTCCAGCAGTTGCCAGAGATCATTTTCATGTTTTACTTTTGTGGGTTGGCAAAATGCCAGTACGCCCTGGTGACGCAAGCCATCCGCTTCATGATCGAGGGTTTTTGCATCGACCAGTTCAGCAGAAATGTTTTTCTGTTTTGCCAGGTCAATGATTTTCTGCAGACGCCTATCTGTTCTGCCCTGTTTTATAAATAATCGGTCAATTTGATCTGGATTTTTTCGTAACAGAGATTCAACCGCGTGCAGACCAGTCACTTTATCCTGCTTCATTTTTTCTTTTTCTTTCCTTTCTTTTTGCGTGCTGGCTTTTTTGTTTTTTCTACACCGGCCAGTTCAAAATCAATTTTCCTTTCATCCAGATCGACCCTTGAAACGATGACTTCAATCTGATCGCCCAGTCGATACTGTTTGCCGTCGCGCTTACCTTCAAGCCTGTGCCGCACCGGATCAAAGTGGTAATAATCGTGCGGTAATGAAGTAATATGCACCAGGCCTTCAACATAAATTTCATCCAGTTCCACAAACAAACCGAATGAAGTAACGGTGGTAACAATGCCAGGATACTGCTCACCTAATTTGTCTTGCATGTACTCACATTTAAGCCAGTCCACGGCGTCACGCGTTGCATCATCTGCGCGGCGTTCGCACATAGAACAGTGCTCACCCAGCGCCAGCATGTCAGCAGTCGTGTAACCAAAACCTGCTGCTTTTTTCTTTTGCAGAATATGCCTGATTGCACGGTGCACCAGCAGGTCAGGATAACGCCTGATGGGTGATGTAAAATGTGCATAATCTTCCAGCGCCAAACCAAAATGCCCAATCTCTGTATCGGGTGAATAAACCGCCTGCATCAATGAGCGCAACATAACGGTCTGAATTAAATGAAAATCAGGTCGTCCCTTAATTTTTTCCAGTGCAATCGCGTAGTCTTTGGGGGACGGTTTTTTACCGCTGAAAATTTTCAGTCCAAGTTCTGATAAAAATTGCCTGAGGTCTTCAACTTTTTCTTCTTTTGGCCCTTCATGATTGCGGTAAAGTGAAGGTATTTCATGCGCCTTTAAAAACCGTGCTGCTGCCGTATTGGCTGCAATCATGCATTCCTCAATTAAGCGGTGGGCATCATTCCGAGTACGTGGTGCAATGCGGCTGATTTTGCGTTCACTGTCGAATTCGATATAGGTTTCAGTCGTTTCAAATTCAATCGCACCCCGTTTCTCGCGCGCCGCATGAAAAACCTGATACAGTGCATACAGGTTTTCCAGATGCGGCACAATTTTTTTCCAGGTACTGCGATGAGATTCGTCCTTGTCGATCACCATTGCCGCCACTTCGGTGTAAGTTAGCCGGGCATGCGAGCGCATCAGACCCTCGTGAAATTGATAATCCGTGATTTCACCTTGCTTGTTGATCTGCATTTCGCAAACCATGCAGAGGCGATCTATATCAGGATTAATCGAGCACAGGCCGTTTGACAAAACCTCCGGCAGCATCGGGATAACCTGGTTGGGGAAATAAACCGACGTCGCTCTTTCCACCGCCGCCTTGTCCAGCTCCATATCGGTTGTGACATAGGCAGAAACGTCGGCAATGGCAACCAGTAAGCGCCAGCCGTTTTTATTCGGCTCGCAATAAACGGCGTCATCAAAATCCCGTGCATCTTCACCATCAATCGTGACCAACGGAACGCCACGTAAATCCAGCCGGCCTTTTTTAGCCGCTTCAGGGACTTCATCTGAAAAGGCTTTGATCTCCTTCAGCACTTCAGCTGGCCATTCGTGTGGCAGTTCATGACTGCGGATAGCAACATCGATTTCCATGCCCGGCGCCATGTGTTCGCCAATCACTTCTGTGATTCGACCGATGGGCTGACTATGACGTGTCGGCTGCTCAACAATCGCAGCCATGACGATCTGCCCTTCTTCAGCCTCGCCTTCCTGTCCGGGTGGAATCAAAATATCCTGGTGGATACGTTTATTATCCGGATAGACAAACCCTATTTCACCTTCTTTGAAATAGCGTCCAATGATATGTTTATGCGCCCGTTCAAGCACTTCAACAATCGCTGCTTCACGTCGGCCACGGCGATCCACACCCACCACACGGACAACCACGCGATCACCGTGTAACACCTTGTGCATTTGTTTCGGCGAAAGAAAAAGATCATCTCCGCCTTCGTCATTGGCCAGAAAACCAAAGCCGTCTGGATGGGCAATCACCCGACCACGTATCAGGTCCGATTCTTTCAAAGGCAGATAGCCACCTCTGCGATTTTGAACAATCTGGCCATCACGTTCCATGGCACGCAGACGCCTGCGCAAACCCTCGCGTGCGTCATCAGTATCTATTGAAAAAATACTGGCTAACTCTTTGCGATTCAACGGCCCTTGTTTACCCAGAACTTCCAGAATCAACTCCCGACTTGCAATCGGGTTTTCATATTTTGCAGCTTCTCGTTTGGAATGTGGGTCTTTGAACTGTTTTTTCTTTGACATAGGATTTTACTCGTTAATTTGGCGCATAGACTAACAGAAAACTGGCTTTTCAGATTGACAATATATGGGCATGGGGGTATCTTTTCGCGCACTTTAGGGCTTGCTAGCCTTAAAGCCCAGGTGGCGGAATTGGTAGACGCGCTAGCTTCAGGTGCTAGTGGGGGTAACCCCGTGGAGGTTCAAGTCCTCTCCTGGGCACCATCTATTGTTGTAAACACTCCTTTGCTCTGAAGATATTTTGACTGATAGCTACGATTTAGCACGATCAGAATACCCATCCAGATAGCGCAGCCCAGAATAATAACCCAGGTCAGTGGAATCACATTCGGCACAATAGCTGTCCATTGGGTTAAGACTAATATGAAGAAGGCGCCGATTAATTTGAAGCTCCGATAACCTAGCATATCAATCCAGGCTTTGGCCTGATACATCACAATCGTATCCACTGGGATATAAAGTAATTCCTTGGTCGCTCTGGTCAGTGAATAGGATAATCCACGATCACTGATTTTCATGACGGCTGCGGCAAGAAATCCTGGATTTAGCCCAAACCCATAAGCGCTTAACGCAAGTACAACCGGCTGCGCCATCAGGCCAGCGAGAATACCAAATACGCGCAGGATGATGGGCGTCAGGATCAAATTAACGAATATCGAGAAACCGCTCAGCACCGTAAAAAACAGCGATAAGGTGGCTGTCCGCACCTCGCGTTCCGGATAGGTGCTTGCAACAATCTTCATAAACTGAAATTCAACCATTGGCGAAATCAGTTGCGCCATCAGCAGTGCTGCGGCTATCAGGAATAAGTATTTGTTTCCGGCAAACAGCTCCCATCGGCCGCGCCCATGCCGCCTGAGCATCGAAGTCTGGACTAACTGGTGTTCCTCATAAATTTTAAAATAACCCATTAAAACAGTCAGTATGCAGATCAGACCAATGATGCCAGCTGCCACCAGCAACAAATCCGGCGTTTGCAATGGTGTGTATTTGATCAATACGGCTGCTGCGGCACTTCCCACGCCACCCCCCAGTAAGCCACCAGTTCCGACCAGGCCATACCAGTTTTTGCCGTCTTTGGTATTGTAGATACTATTCGCCAGACTCCAGAATTGCTCGACCATGACCACGCTGAGAATATCGACGAAAATATAAAACGCGACCGCCGTTAAAAAACCCGCATCCCGGAACAGGAGACGGAATATAAGTAGCATTGTCATAAATAACACAGCAGTCCCCAGCACAATCTGGATACGCTGGAAGCGTCGTAAAATCCTGTGGTAAAAACCGATTATGGTGAGCAGAACCAGCGCTGAAGCGATCCAGACATAAGGCAACTGTTCGGCATTGATGACTTCAAGAACCAGTGAACGACTGGCCGGTTTTATCTGGTATAACGCCGTGATTATCAAGAAAAAATTGACAAATAATGCAACCGATCGCATGATCGTCGCAGTTTTTGTAGGGTCTTTAAGACCTAAGGCATTTCGCAAGGTTTGAAGAATCTGCATCATTTAACGTCTATAATAGATTAATTATGATTTGTAAGCCATTGAATATTAAGTATCTGCTCATCAGTTTTTTCCTGCTACTCCATGTCAGCACCCTCTATGCTGACTCAGAACTGGCCCCTCTCCCCAACACTATAAACGCTTATCTACAGGCAAATCTTGAGCAACGTCTCAAACAATTAGGTTTATCCGACGCTGCAAGTCAGAAGAAGCTGGCGATCACGCTTATAGATATTACGGATGTAGACCAACCCAGGGTTGCATCGGTTAACGGCAATACCATGATGTATGCGGCTAGTTTACCCAAAATTGCGATTTTGCTCGGCGCGTTCGAGCGTATTGAACAAGGCGATATTACACTGGATGACGAGTTCAGGGATTTGCTTACTCAGATGATTCGTTTTTCTTCTAACAAAGCTGCTACCGAAGTTTTTAACCGTGTCGGTAAGCAATATCTGGCAAATTTGTTGCAATCACCTCGTTACCACCTTTACGACAAAACGAATAATGGTGGATTGTGGGTCGGCAAGGAATATGGGAAAGGTGGCGCATGGAAACGCGATCCTTTGCATAACCTGTCCCACGGCGCGACTTCATTCCAGGCGGCAAGATTTTATTATCTGCTTGAAACCGGGCAACTGGTGTCGCCTGCCCTGACAAAAGAAATGAAGGAAATCCTGAGCAAGCCTGGTATCGCACACAAATTTGTAAAGGGATTAAAAGCAGAGCATCCCGAAGCCGAGATTTATCGTAAATCCGGATCCTGGAAACAATGGCATGCTGATAGCGCACTGATTGAGCATGATGGCCATTCTTATATCGCCGTTGCACTGGCGGAAGATCCCAGAGGCGGACAGTGGCTGAGTGAACTAATTGTTGCCTTCGACGAGCTCATCGTAGAACCTGCACCACTCGCATTCTTGCACTAATTATCAGTTGCCTTCTCATGACGCCGTTGCATTAAACGGTGAATCCACGTGCCTAGAGACTGGTGGCCCACCGCTGCATTGACCCTGAGAATATTTGAAGACACGACCACCATATAATACAGGCCATCTTTGCTACCTGGCGGGTCTTCTACGATTACTACAGAACTCAGCAAATTTAAAACATTCCCTTTGTATTTCTGACAGACAAACCCGGATTCTTCCTTGCAGCGATAAAGTGAACCAGATTTAAAATAAACTGCGGCGTCTTTGAGTGCAGGAGATGAAGCATATCGAATGCGTTTTTGTGTCATGTAGAGCAGTCGCTTGATTTCCCGGCTTGAAAATTCATCTACAATTTTCCCCTGTTCCAGTTTAACCATGATTTCCAGTAATGATTTTGCCGTCGCGCGACTACCACCTGTGGGTACGCGTCTTTTCCCTTCGCGGGTAAAGAATGCACCCTGACGAAGCACTTCCGTATCGACTCCCTGGGCTTGTAAAGAACCATCGAGTGCATCCCTGAAATCATTAACCAGTTCAGCCGGGCTACTGTGTTTGAAATAGTCCTCCGCTCTGTCTTTTGTAACCGGATACTCAGATCCAAAGTGATGCAATAACATGACCTGTTTTTGTACAATGGATGCCGCTGCATTCGAACTGGGCGATAACATCCAGTCCAGCCACGACCACAGGCTAGCTTCATCACCAATACGAATTTTACGGTGTGTTAAGCGATTTTTTTCCGCATTCCAGAATGGTACTTTGTGACTGTCATACTTGATAAAAGCATCAGCCGTTATCATCGTTTCGAGTAACACAGACTCACGTTTTTCTATTTCTGGAAAAGCCAGAGAAAGTTCATGAAACAACGCAATGGCGACAACCAGTTTACCCACGCTGCCAGGATTAAAATTAACATCATCACGATGACCAGCATAAGCAGGGTTTTCGGGATCGCTTAAATCCAGTACGGCAATTGAATAACGGTTTTTATTTCTGCCCAGAAGTTTCAGGATTTGTTTTTGCAATTCCATATTTTTTGCAGGAAGGACAAACTCATTTTCTCTCTGCAAGCGTAAATCAACCTGGTCCAGATTCAGCAGCGCACCTGGATATAAACGTCTCCCTCTGACTTTCCCTTCTTGTGCCAGCCGATAGCCTTCCAGCCGGGGGATCTCCGTATAATTAAACCCATCTAGCGGGTAGCTGTTAACATAAAACGGAACCAACCCCATCGCGAACAAACTGAATATTTTCATCCACAATTTTTTCACAGCGGTACTTCCGATAATTCAACGGGTCGCCAGGCACGGTTTTTCATTTTTTGATCGAGACTGATCAAATATTGATTATTACGTGCGCTCTGGCTGCGCAGATAGGGTCGAACCTGAAATAATCTCATCTGCTCTTTCTCAAAGCCGAATTCAATATCAGCAGCAGTTGACTGAGTGGAATGATCATATTGCGGGAATTCTTTTTTAATGCGTTTCACTAATTGAATTAACTGTAGAATTTCATGTTGTTTCAAGACAAAACCTGTCGGTGGTGTGGCCACTTTTTTTAAGCCGCCTACCCTGTCAGCAAGCCGCATGAATGGGCTGGTTGCATCAGCCAGAAGACGAATTTCTCCTGTCTCAGCATGCAGCCGCAATTCTTCCGCTGCCTGTCCCTGAACAGCCCCACCAATACCGTGATTGGTTGCAATACTTAACCAGTCTGGGTCACCGGTTTCTGTATCCTGCGTAATCAAAACACCGGATTTTTCTACTGGCACGGTTTTCATTAATATAACTGAAGGGTAAACATGCTCAGGAGAACGCATCCGGCCCTGACGCCAGGCATAAGCCCGCTCAGTAAAAGGTGATGCCCACACGCGTATAATCGCATCAACAATCTGATCAAAACCCACTACGTTTGGCACCGTCAGATTAAGCCCTGCACCTGTAAATCCGGGCAAATCTTCGACGTTCGTATCACTACGTACAAACACGGCATAAC
>DTYI01000032.1 GCA_012961935.1 Thiotrichales bacterium
GAAAAATGTGGCTCAGCAGAGCCTGTCAGATTAGTGTTAACAGGCCCTAAGCAACGACTATCGGAATGATCAGATGATTTTAAACTCCATTATAACTTGCCCCGAATGCGGCTTTAAAAAAGAAGAAGAAATGCCTGAAAATACCTGCCAATTTTCATATAGATGCACAAATTGTAAAACTGTCATCAAGACAAAGAAAGGCGACTGTTGTGTCTATTGTTCTTATGGTGATGTTCCTTGCCCACCTGTACAGATCGCAGGTGCCGCCTGTTGCGGCAGAGACTAAATTATTTCATCACAAAAAAGCCGCCAGAGAGATTGAATTGTTTTTTACACGCTTTATGTAAAAAATTCATGGCGATTATTTATCAGAGCTGGCTGCCGCCTGTGCGGGCGTCAGAATATCGGTAATGGCATCAGGCCCGGCGGCAAAGGCATCAGCCTGCCCTTTCATGATGGACTGCCAGAAAGCCTGGGCAGCAAGAAGCTTGTCATTTTCTGCCAGTTTCATCCAGCGCTGCAGGTCGGGGTCTTTCAATCCAAAATCACCCCAGTATTTCAAAAAGGTCAACAACAAATCTGCCATGCGTTCGGTCTCCCAGGGAATGCTTTTGTTCGATTCCCGCTGGTGAATTTCATTCGCAAGTTTGTACTGGTGTTTTTTGTAGTCAGCTTCCATGTGAAAATGGGATTTCAGAATTTCATCGGTGATCGACTCTGACCATTTACGATGGAAACGGCAGATGCCGGTATTGTCACTGAATAATTCATACACCATGCGCTCGACATTTTTCTTGCCAAGTTCGGCCGGCATGAGAAATTCCGGGCCGTAATAAACATAGTATTTTCCCATGATCGGCATTGGGCTACCCATGCCAGGCACCCAGTACTGGTTGGGCACCATGTAACCGTATTCGCCGTGTGATAAAAAAACTGCGCGGTGCAGTGGACGGGTGTCGAACCGTTTTTCCATTTCATAGGCCGCACCACGAATGCCTTGTTTAAACACGGCTGCGCGTTCATCCGTAAGAATGGCTTTGACGACTGCGATGGCATATTTTGCATTGCGCATGCTGTCATTAACGATATCGAAATCATCCGCATCACTGGCAAATTTAAAGTTCAGCTCTGTTGCGGGAGGGAAGCCAAATTCGTCAGCCGGTATCAGATTTTTTGCAACACATTCCATGATCCAGGCAACGTAGCCACCAGTCTGAATAGCGTCGAACCCCATGGCATCGACAAAGTCATTTAATATTTCCGCAGCACGCTGGTCGAAGATGCCAGTCTGTGGACCAAGCGCCTGATAAGGCTCGTAATCTTTTTTGTATTTACCGTTGAGTTTTTTGCAGGCGACCGCGCAAGGTTCACCGCAGTGTTCAAAATTTTTCGGCTGAATTGTTTCTTCGTTAAACTGTTTTAAATAGTGATCGAGAATAAAATTCTTGTGCTGTGCGCGCCGTTCCTTTTCACTTGCGTAAGCGCTGGTGTAATTGAAAGTCAGCAGGCGGTCGGATGTCTGGTACATGTTGACGCCGAAAGTGCCGCCAGTCTGAAACTTTTCCGAGTAGCGGTATTTTTCGGTCATGGCCAGGTCCGCCTTGACGACTTTCTGGCCGAAGTGTTCGAGAAAATAGCCGTCCAGTTCTTTTGAGGTCAACAGGTCGGGGTCTTTCCATTCGCCGCCAAAAACGCAACCGACAATGTTGTGCTGCTGTAACAGACGGCTACCGAGACCACCACGCCCACACCAGTCGACAACGGGGGTGATTTTTCCCTTGCGAATCGTGCTGGAGCCGATGATACCTTCGGGTGTGTCTTCGGCGGCAGGACCTACGGCAAAAACACGTACCCGTTTGGGATGGTATTCACCAGAATAGCGGTCGAACAGAGCCTGTTGTAAACCAAAAAAACCAATCAGTTCTTCATCAGCCGAACCCTGATAACCCTGCCAGCAGGATTGATAGTCATCGACAGGTTCGAGGCGGACGCTGAGTTGTTCGTCCTGGTGGTTCAGGATCAGCACACTGGGTGTTTTGCAACGACCGCGCAAGGCGACAAAACTGACGCCGAGACCGTGAAAAGTGTAGGCCGCGCCACCCATACTGGAAACGTAGAAGCCGTCCCATTGCGGACTGAATGCACAAAAAACCAGCCGGCGCGAACCAGGGATTGCGCTGCCTGCAAGAAGCCCCTGACCAAAGGTAAAGCTGTCTGGATAATCCTTGTAACGTTGCCAACCGTAGTCAACCGGGCCGAGAATATTTTCGCTAATGTGCAGGGTATTCACCTGCCAGTGCGTGGTATTTAAATTGATCACCAGTTCGCGCTGGATAATGTCGTGTTGCATACTTGTCCTCAAATCAGATCGGGCAGCCTGGAAAAATAGCTCTGGTTTTTAGGATGCAAGCCAACCAAACAGCTGTGGTTTTGTCGATAACATAGGTCAACTACTTGTGGCCCTGTTTTCGGCGCTCTTTTCCCAGTCACAGAACAAGTTTGTCTTGCGTACCATTTGACGTGAACAGCGAGTATAACAAATAGCCAGTAAGCCAATAATAATTTCTGTCCAACACCAGATGGCGCCGGACAGAATTAAATGAAAAATGTCGCTTGTCAGTACGTATTCATTTTATTGTACTTTTTAAAAATCAATTTTTAATCCTCTTGCAACACCTTCACCATACGCGGGATCCGCTTTCATAAAATGACCAACCTGCCGCAATTGAATTTCCTGCGGAACACCCTGCATGGCTGCAACAATATTATCAATCAGCTCCTGCTGTTTTTCCGGTGTCATTAATCGGAACAGGTCACCTGCCTGACTGTAATCATCGCTTCCTTCCCGGTGGTCATAACGATCTGCATCACCTTTGATGCGTAACGGTGGTTCCTGCACAGGAAAGTTATCGGTAGCGCCATTAAAACTATTCGGCTGATAGACTGGTTCTGCTGCACCGTTACCATCAAATCGGGTCTGACCATCACGATGATAAGTGTGCACCGGACAACGCGGCTTGTTGACATCGAGCGCCGCATAATTCACGCCGATGCGGTAACGATGCGCATCTGGATACGACAGCAAGCGCGCCTGCAACATTTTGTCGGGCGAGGCGCCAAACCCTGGCGGTAAATTACCCGGTTCGAATGCAGCCTGTTCAACTTCTGCAAAATGATTAACTGGATTTCTGTTCAATTCCAGCTCGCCCACTTCGATTAAAGGGTAATCGGCATAAGGCCAGACCTTGGTCAGATCAAACGGATTAAGCTTATAATTTTCTGCGTCCGCCTCCGGCATGATCTGTATTTTCACAACCCATTTTGGATTGTCACCCCGGGCAATCGCATCATGTAAATCACGGCGATGATGATCCGGATCTTCACCCGCAATCCGCGCCGCTTCATCCGCTGGCATGCAATCAATTCCCTGTTCTGTTTTGAGATGCCACTTTACCCAGAAACGTTCACCGAGCTCATTCCACAAGCTGAAAGTATGACTGCCAAAACCGTCCATGTTGCGTAGTGTTCTCGGAATGCCTCTCTCACCAAAAAGCCAGGTTACCTGATGCAGTGACTCCGGCGACAGCGACCAGAAATCCCATTGCATTGTATTGTCGCGCATACCTGTATCCGGCAGACGTTTTTGCGAATGGATGAAATCAGAAAACTTTAGCGGGTCACGAATAAAAAAGACCGGCGTATTATTCCCGACCAGATCCCAGTTACCTTCCTCAGTATAAAATTTCACCGCAAAACCACGCGGGTCACGCACCGTATCTGCCGAACCCAGTTCACCCGCCACGGTAGAAAAACGCACAAAGGTTTCGCAACTGTTACCAACTTTTGAAAACAGTTTCGCGCAGGTATAGTTTGAAATATCCTTTGTTACTGTGAATGTGCCGTATGCTCCTGCACCCTTCGCATGCACTACACGTTCAGGTACACGTTCACGATTAAAATGTGCCATCTTTTCCATTAGATGAACGTCCTGCATCAGCACCGGCCCACGCGCACCAGCGGTAATGGAATTTTGATTGTCAGCCACTGGGCAACCAGCAGCTGTTGTCATGGTCTTTTGTTTTGACATGGGTTTTCTCCTGTCGTATCAAATTAGAAATGCCACAAATAATTCATACTTGCGGTCTACAGGAGAAATATTAGGCCAGGCGTTATTATTTGTATATTTTATTGTTACTATCGTTTCGATAGTATTTTGCTAATCCCTAAAAACAATTATCCTCCAAAACTTTGATAACTATCACATAAATATCATGGTCGAATTATTGACAGACCTTCCATCTAGAACTAAAAGATAGTAACCAGCAAGATTTGACCTGGCTGTCTGCTTGCGGAAACGGATTTATTAAAGAGGCGTTATGGACAAAAGACATCTCACGTTGTTACACACCCTGGCTGTTCCAGCCCTGCTAGTGTCTGGCTGCAAGCAGGAAAATTACCCCTTCGGTAATCTGCATTGCCAGCTGGCAACCGAAACCCCAAAAGAATGTCCAAGTGTGCCAACGCTTGAAACGGGTACGTTGAAAATCTCATCTAATGGAAAATTTGAACTCAACGGCCATTACAACGCCTGTTTTCACATTGAAGATGTCAGCATCAGCGGAAAGTCCAGGCTCTATAAATTACATAACGGCTATGCTTTGGAGTTACTGGGAACGCGGTTTGAAAAAACCGACGGCAGCCTGGATAAATTCCCCAAAACCATCGGTTTTATTAATTTAAACAAAGACGCTTCACAAGGTCGTTTTGTTGATCTGTGGGCAATGATTAGAAGCCACGGACAAATCAAACAGGAAACTTACCACAGCAAGCTAAGTTGCAAGCAGGAGAAAGGAAACCCATGAATTCATTCAAACCAAAGGAGGGACATTACCATGTCTAATTATCACGAAACTTTTGAAGGCTGCACTATCGAAATCAAGGATGACACTTACTTGACCATCAATGACAAGGAAATTGATTATGAGCACACTCTGGAAAACCAGAAATGGTCATCCCGATATTTGCCTTACACCCAGTACGACTCGTTAATTGATCTGGCGCAGGCGATTGTCCGCGACACATCTGAATTTAAACCCGTTATTTCGCATTAAAGGAGAAAAATCATGGCTATCAGGAAAGATGCAAACACACTAAGCACAGCTGAGCGAGCTGAGTTCGTTGCTGCTGTGCATGAATTAAAGCGCACCGGCATTTATGACCAGTTCGTATTGCGGCACGCCAACGCCAACATGCGCGCGATACACCGAAGCCCGGCATTTCTGCCCTGGCATCGGCGCTACATCTGGGACTTCGAGCAAGAACTGCAACGCGTCTCGGGCAATCCCAACCTCGGCCTGCCTTACTGGAACTGGCCCGAAGGCGGCGCCAACGCCTCGATGTGGGATGATGACCTGCTCGGCGGCAACGGTGACGTCGGCACACAGATCGTCAACCGCGGTCCGTTTCGCGCAAGCCAGTGGACGATTGTCAGCTCAAGCGGTGCACCAGCAGGTCCACTGACACGTAACTTCGGCAGCCAGGGTTGGGCACAAACCTTACCGACACTGGATGAGATTGAACAGGTACTGGCATTAACGCCCTACGATGTTTCACCCTGGAATGAGTTCGTCAACACCGGCTTCCGCAATCAACTGGAAGGTTTTGACGGCCCTAACCTGCATAACCGCGGACATGGCTGGGTTGCAGGTTCCATGCTGCCGATGACCTCACCCAACGACCCGATCTTTTTCATGCATCATTGCATGGTCGACAAGCTCTGGCATGAATGGCAACTGCGCTTCCCGAATCAGGGCTACCTGCCGGTCAGCGGCGCTGCATTCGGGCAAAACCTGACCGACCCGATGGCCGCCACAAATGCCACACCGATCGGCCCAAGGCCGCTCGACGTGCTCGACAGCAGCGCACTGAACATCCAGTACGATCAACTGCTGGCCGGCACCTTACCTCCACCCTCTACCCAACCAGACATTATTGCCCTGACGATCGGGAGTCCGGTCGACGCCAGTATCAGCATCCCCGGCGAAGAAGACCTGTACAGTTTCGAAGTACCCGCCTTTGGTAGCTACACCATCGAAACGACCGGGCCATCTGACACGTTCATGACCCTGTTCGGGCCTGACAACCCCAACCAGCAAATCGCGGCCAATGATGATGGCGGGCAGGGTTTGAATTCCCGCATCAGCCAGACACTCGCTGCGGGCACTTACCTTGTTCACATCCGGCTATACAGCCCGAACAGCACGGGTAATTACACCATCGGTGTGGAATCTAACGCAGTAGACACAACCATCCCGGACATCAATGTCGATGGCCCGGCCATCAACGCGGCCATATCGGTCGGCCGGGAAAGTGATCTGTACCATTTCCGTATTGATAACCAGGGTACTTACACCGTCGAAACTGAAGGCTCAACCGACACGTTTTTAACCCTGCTCGGACCGGACGACCAGACCGCCGAAATCGCCATGGATGATGACAGCGGCATGTTTTTAAATTCGCGGATTCGCGCCCAGCTAACACCCGGTGAATACTTCGCCAGAGTCCGGCACTACTCAGACTTCGGCACTGGGCCGTATAGTGTCAGTGTTCACAGCGGTTAATAACTGTCAGTAATAAATGGCGCAAAGCGAAGTCAGGCTACCACCTGTAGCCTGACTTTTTTTTCGCACACTGCAAAAAGATTCATGGCAATAAGTTGTTGCGTTCCACCTCTGCCTTATACTAACCGCAGTCATATAAGAAACAGCAGAAATCAAACCATGAAAGTAGACAGCCAACAAGTTATCAAAGCCATGCTTGATTCAGCCTGGATCAAAGATCATGAACTGGCAGGCGGGCACTCATCGCCTGGACATGTACTTACGATATCACGGCAATGTGGCTCGTATGGTGAGGAAATCGCACAATTATGTGCGGAACGTTTGAACGTATCTTATTTTGACAAAAAGCTAATCGAAGAAGTGGCTAAATCAGCCGGTGTCGAACCCGAAGTATTCCACCAACTGGAAAAAAAAGTTTCCTCAATGAAACCCAACTGGCTCGAAACCGCGTTTACAAATCGGCCCTGGCTTGAGGCCAAATATTCGAGGAACCTTGTCAGCGTACTCCTGGGTATCCGCAGTATCGGTGGCGTTGTGCTGGGACGAGGCGCCAATTACATACTCGGGCATAGTGCCTGTTTACGCATTCGAATAGTGGCACCCCTCAATATCAGAGCGAAACGCTTTGCGGCCCGGGCACAAGTGGAGAAGGAGGAGGCCAGGAGGCAGGTACTTGAAATTGATGATGAACGGGAAAACTTTATGAAAACCCTTTACCATAAAAAAATAAATCACCCTGAAGATTACGACCTCACCATCAACACCGAACGAATCAGTATTGAGACAGCCGTTGAACTGATCATGGATAGCTGGCACGCAAGACACTCATGCTCAAATGAAACAACGCCTTAAATACGCAGGTTGATGAAAACAATCCACGTTGATGTCGTCAGTGGCGAAGAACATATCTTTGATGCCGAGGCGATGATGGTGGTTTTACCCGGCCTGATGGGAGAGCTGGGAATCATGCCCGGACATACCGCATTGCTCACTAGGTTAACAGCTGGTGAAATGCGCCTTATCCTGCAAGATGACAGCGAAAAACTTTATTATGTCTCAGGCGGTTATGCCGAGATCCAACCCTATCAGGTAAGCGTTCTGGCTGATACCGTGATGCGTGCCAGCTCGATTGACGAACAAAGAGCACAAATCGCCAGAGAGAAAGCAGATCAAATACTCAAACAGGGCGTGATCGGCATCGACTACGCCCAGGCCAAAGCTGAACTGGCTGCCGCCCGCACAATTGAAAGTCATTGAGAATATGCGTCAAAGAAGACGGCTGAAGCAAAAATAAAAAAATGGTGGCCGGGGGCAGACTAATCTGACCGGATCTGATTAGGACAGCGCAGCTGCCCGAAGGGTGAACCACAAGGAAGTGGTGAATCAATCGAACTGGCACAGTTCGATTCCCTAATGTGTTGTGACACATGAGAAACGATAAGGTTTAAAGGTGGGGAAAATGGTGGCCGGGGGCAGAATCGAACTGCCGACACGAGGATCTTCAGTCCAAGATAATAGTCGTTATAAAGGAGTTTTGGAA
>DTYI01000033.1 GCA_012961935.1 Thiotrichales bacterium
GAGATTCGCAAAGCTTCCGCATCCTTGCTCACGCCCCTCACCTGCATCCATGCAGGCGACGCAGTACCCGGAAATTTTAGCAGTAAGATGCTCATTCATGAATTGATCAGAGGCTCCTTATATTTCTTCTGTTATTTATTGAAGTCCGACCGGATCGACAATACCTTTATTGCAACCCACATTGTTTGCATTTGTTGCCGCCAACATCGCATCCGCCATTGTCAACTCATCGAGATCACCTTTCAGGGCGATGGTAATTTCGGTAATTAATCGACGGCGACCATCTTTTTTACAGGCAATTTTAATTTTATCACTTGCGCCATCACCAAAATGAATATCAAATGCTTCACGAATTTGTGTAGATGTAATTTCTTTACCGATATTGTTAACAAATAAATCTCGTACTGCTGAATTATTTAACGCATACATTAATTTAATCGAGTCTTTATAATAGACTTCTGCCGGCTCGCCATTGTAGCAGCTACCATGCTTAATCCATTCATGGCGATGCAGGTTTGACTGGCTGCCCGGCATGACTTTATTTAATTCCGCACGCGTTTCATTTTCAAGCACCAGCGGAGCGAGGTCTCCCCATTTTTTATCTTTATCTGTTGCGACAACTTCAGGCGCGACATTGCAATAAATATTATTACGTGGCTGAGGCCATAGACCGTGCAGTGTAAAGTTGGAAGCATCAAAGCGATCCTTTGTCTGACTCCGACATTCCGGCTTTGACGGTCGCGTCTCACAGAAACCCGGCTGCCAGCTAACGGCAAGAATATAATTTTCTAACGCGGAACTCGCTGGCTGTTCAATCGGTGGTGCTGCAATGACATCAACCGGCACCACATGCTCACCACAAGTAACTGCAACCCAGCGCAGTTTAGGTGACGCATCCATTTTAATCCGATAGTGTGTTGCCGCCTGTTTATTTTTCGCGAATAAATCATAAGCCTGGTCAATATTAGTTGAAACATTTCCGGGATTGGTTTTACGGCGGAAGGACTGATAAGCAGGACATTCCGAACGTGCAATAAAATAGCCTGAAAGCTTCACTTCTGCAGAAACGCTTGTTACTGCACTCAGCATAGCAAGGATAAAACCAATGTGAAGAATAATTTTCATAACAGTATCCGAATTAAGACAGGTTTCCTGCCGAATCCCTGAATCATACGCATATTTACTATTTATTGAATACAGGGCGTCTGATGAGTTTGAACAAAATCGCAATACCGGAAATACTCCACACGATAACGGCTCCACTTGGTAAATCCAACAATGAAGATAAGATTAAACCAAGCCCATAACCTGATCCGCCAGTCACATAACCCATCAGCAATGCTTTTCTGTTTCCGGCACTGCCCAGAGCAGGGATAATCAGGCTGGCAAACACCAGATAAACTCCAATTAACTGTACGGAGTTGGTGACGGCCAGTGCAAACAGCAAGTAGAATCCCAAATGGCTCAATCGCGCTCGCAAGCTGAACCAAACCAGCAGAATAAAACCTGTCACTAAAGCGGTTGACAAGAGTTGATCCCATGTAATCCAGAGAATTTGCCCCACCAGCAAATCCTTGAGTGATTCGCCGCCGTGCGGGTTGTCTGCCAGCAGTAAAATACTGGCAGTTGCTGCCAGTATAAAGGTCACGCCGATCAGGGCTTCCTGAAATTGTTGGTAGTGTTTCTCCAGAGTGCCTAATGCTGCCGCTGCCATCAGGGCGCTAGTTAGCGCGATCAGTTGCACTTCCCAGCCATGCGTTTCCCAACCGAAGCGCCAGGCAGCAATCACGCCCAGCCCGGCAATTTGAGCAATCGCCAGATCAATAAAGATGATGCCGCGTTTCAGCACTTCCTGCCCTAGCGGCACGTGGGTCGCCAGTATCAGCAGGCCGGCGATAAACGCCGGCCCAAGGATGGAAAATTCCAGCCCTTCAAAGCTCATGAACCCGCACTCAATAGCTGATTCAGGAATCGCTCAAACCACTGCATCAGAGATTCTTTTTCGGAAACGCTAAAGGGCAAACCAATAACAGGAATCCCCGTTTTTTGCGACAGCCAGCGGGCGGATTTATCATTCTGATAGTTGGCGTACAAAATCATGTCGGCTGGATTTTGTTTTAGCCGGGCAAGCATTTTGCTCAAATGGGCGCTAGTCGGTGGAATACCCGGTTTCGGTTCCAGTGTAGCAACCCTTTTTAAACCCAGCCACTGCTCCAGATAGACCCAGTTATTATGACTCACGACAATACGCTTGCCTTGTAAAGCTTTAAATTCCTGCTCCCATTTTTGAATCGCCTGATTCCATTTTTGGGAAAAATCCATCCCGTTTTTCTGATAAAGGTCACTGTTGGCAGGATCAATTTTTGTCAGCCTGGTCGTGAGTGCCCTGGCAATCTGCAAGATGCGGTAGGGGTCAAAATGAAAATGCGGATTGCCTGCTGCGTGAATATCGCCCAGACTGCGATCCAGCACGGCTGGTTTTTCCAGCAGGGTGATGTGATCAGCCGCCATAAAGTGACCCTGGGCATTGGGCTGGATATTGCCATTGCCGGATTTACGCAATAACAGGGGCAACCAGCCAAGCTCCAGCTCCGCTCCCGTACACACCAGCAGATCAGCACGGCGCACCCTGGCAATCAGGCTGGGACGCGCCTGTATATGATGCGGGTCTTGCTGGGCGGTGGTGGCACTGTAGACCTCGACAGCATTGCCTCCCAGCGTTCGCGTCAGTGCCGCCCATTCAGGTTCGCAAGCGAAGACATTGATTCGAGCAACAACGCTATTCGAGCACAAAGACAATAGCAAAACACATAGCCAAACGCTTTTTTTCAATCGAATTGACATCGTATTTCTCCTAAAACTGGTGCGCGCCGTGACTGCCGAGGCTCATGGTATATTGCAGGAACAGCTGATTATCAGTCTTTTCATAGGAGTCATCCCGATTGTATTGCAAACGAACCCGACTGAATTCACTGGGTAGCCAGTCAAGTGCAGCACTGATGCGTTTAGGCGTATGACCTTCATTATCCAGCCCCGCTTCACCGAATACACCGGCATCGGAAGCTGTGTTGTTGCTGTCTAGCTGTCCATAGCGCAAACTTGCCTGCCACTGCGGTTTGAACTTGTAGGTTGTCTGAACATACCAGCCCTTTTGATGCCCGTCATAACGGGTTGTTTCTACCGGAGGGCCACTATTGAGCATGGTCACTGTTCCATCTTCCTTGCGGTCAAAATATTCAAATTGAAGTTTGAAGTTGCGGTTTTTCGGGTTGCCATTGGGCGCCCATTTGTATACAAAATCGATTGCATTGATTTTGCTGTCACCACTAAATGAAGGGGTCTCCGCCGCGCCGTCACCATGACCATGATGACCGCCACTTTCCCGACCTTCGATGTGATTTGCTTGCCAGTGACTCAAACCTAATTGCCAACTGTGTTCAATACCAATATCTCCACCTATATCAGCAAAGGCAGTCCATGCGCCTATGCCATTGGTTTTGCCACCTGCGGGGTAGCGGCTACCGCCTAATATTTCTGCTCCCAATTGCAAAAAGGTATTGGTGGGCGCAATCCAGCTCAATTGCAAACCATCATCAATCAACTGATTGCCAAACAGACCGCGATAAATTAACGGTGCATCGGTAAAATCCCAGTTGTGGGCATGTTGCTTGTTGAGATACCCCATCTCGGAAAAGAAGCGCCCTCCCTTTATGGTTAAACCATTACCCAGGCCAAGTGTTTGAATAAAGGCTTCTTCCAGCTCCACTTCCGTTGCCCCTTCATGCTCAGCAAGGGCAAGCGTCATCTGACCATAAAATTTGTCATCGACATTGGCGCTCAAAATGAGTTCGGTATGCCCCACAGAAAAGCCTTTTTCACCTAAACCTGATTCAGGGCCGAGGGCGAAGCCGGGCAATTCATACTCTGCTGGATCATTACCAAACCTGGCGTAACGACCATCCAGAATTAAACTGATGGCGGGGTTAAATGCACTACTGGCCGTGGATGAAGCATATGAGGTATTGGTCTGTTCCGATTTAACCTTGATTTCTTCACGCTCGGCCAAAACCAGAGTTGAATTGAATAGCGTGGCTGCTATTGCAGCCATCAGTATTGTTTTATGCATGAGTATCTCTCTCGTAAAAAAATATTAGCCGCAAGAAAAAAGACTTGTGGCGATTAAAAAATTATTAACTTTCTTACGAGAAAGAAGGTGGTGCGCGGATGTGAAAGACCGTTTGCGGTAAGGATAACCAGACAGTCACTATCTGGACGGAGGGTAGTGTATGGCTAACAAAAACAGGCGGTTGTAAATTGTGAGCAATCAGTCCATTGCCTGATTTCTCACACAGGAAAAATATTTGGCACGACTGGTCTTGAGCATGGAACGGATGCTCCACAGAGTGAACAATCGCAGCAAACTGCCCGATGAGCAACAGCATGCTTAGCACGCATATTACACGAAGGCGACCGCTGAATTTTGATTGATTCTGTTTTTTCATTTATGCGGATTGCTCTGCCTATGACACAACTTTAATAAACCTTTCTGCGCTAGACAAGCACCATCACCGCATCCATTTCCACGCCCGCTCCTTTCGGTAATTCTGCCACACCAATTGCCGCGCGCGCTGGATAAGGTTCGGAAAAATATTCGGCCATGACTTCGTTGACCACGGGAAAGTGGCTGAGGTCTGTTAAAAACACATTGAGTTTGACGACATCTGCCAGCGTACCACCGGCGGCTTCAGCAACGGCAGACAGGTTTTTAAAGACCTGATGAATTTGATCTTTAATTTCGCCTTCTAATAACTCCATTGTTTCCGGGATAAGTGGAATCTGGCCTGAAAGATAAATAGTGTCACCCACTCTTACAGCTTGTGAATAGGTGCCGATGGCCTGCGGTGCTTTGTTGGTGCTGATAATTTCTCGTGTCATTTTTTATTTTCTCTTTTTTTGTTTTCGTTAACCCATTACTCGATTGATTTTCATGACTTCTTTTATACCGCGGAGCCGGCGCATGATATCTGCAAGATGTTTTCGGTCGTGCACGCTGACGGTGAAGGTAACTTGTGTGGACATGGCGTCGCGTTCACTGACATCGACCTGTTCGATGTTCGCCTGCATGGCAGAAATTTCGGTTGCCATTCTTGCTAATACCCCACGCTGATTCATGGTAATCACGCGGATAGTTGCTGAATATTCTCCTTCGGGATGCTCAGCCCATTGCACGGCTACATTTCGATTGCGTCTGTTGCGAAACGCTTTTGCATTAGGGCAGTTTTCCTGGTGAATGACCATGCCTTTACCGCTACTGATCATGCCAACGATGGGATCACCCGGAACAGGGCTGCAACACCGCGCGAAGGTCAGCACCATGCCTTCGGTGCCTTTTATCACTAATGGCGCATCCTCTTTTCTCCATTTCCAGTCGCGTGGCTTTTTAATTCGCCATGATTTACCTTTTCCCAGCCAGCCTTTTTCTTTACCCAACAATTCTCTTGCGATCAGTGCCGCTACCCGGTTACCTAAACCAATCTCTCTGAGCAGGCAGTCAAAATCATCACAATGATATTGCTTGATCACTTTTTTAATGTGGTGGTTGAGGAGTTTTTCAATGCTGCTGTCTTCATCTTTGAGGGCACGATTTAACATTCGCTTACCCAGTATGATGGCCTGATCATCTTCCAGCGTACGCAGACGATGACGAATGCTCGAACGGGCACGGGCGGTGACAATAAAGTTCAGCCAGGCAGGGTTGGGGTACGCACCCGGTTCGGTGATGACTTCTACCGTCTGACCATTTTCCAGTATTTCACTAGGCGGCAAGATTTTTTTATCGACGCGTACCGCCACACAGCTATCACCAATATCGGTGTGCACTGCGTAGGCAAAATCAACGCCGGTCGCACCCCGTGGCAAGGTCATTATTTTACCGTTGGGCGTGAAGACGTAGACCTCATCCGGGAACAGGTCGACCTTGACGTTCTCCAGAAACTCCAGCGCATTACCCGTATTTTGCTGTAGCTCGACCATGCTTTTAAGCCATTCGTGAGCACGTTGCTGGGCCGCGCTGCTGTGCGCTTCACCACTTTTATAATGCCAGTGAGCTGCGATGCCTTCCTCTGCAATATGCTCCATGTCCTCGGTGCGAATCTGGATTTCAATCGGCGTACTTTTGGGGCCGAACAGGGTGGTGTGTAGTGACTGATAACCGTTGGCTTTTGGGATGGCGATGTAATCTTTGAATCGATCCAGTGGTTTGTACAGTGTGTGCATCAGACCCAGCACACGATAACAAGTATCAATATTATCAACGACGATGCGAATGGCAAAAACATCGTAAACCTCGTTAAAGGACAAATGTTTGTCGCGCATTTTTCGATAGATGCTGTAGAGATTTTTTTCGCGGCCGGAAATGCGGGCATGAATACCGTGTTCTTCAAGACGCTGGACGATTGTGGTCTCGACCGTTTGCATCAGCTCCCTGTGCCTTCTTTTTGCCTGATCCACAGCGGCCGATAGTATCCGGTAGCGCATGGGATGCATCGCTTCGAAGCTGCGTAGTTCCAGCTCGCGACGCATCGCATTCATGCCCAGACGTTGCGCAATCGGCGCATAAATATCCAGTGTTTCACGTGCAATCCGGCGGCGCTTTTCCGGACGCATCACAGCCAGGGTGCGCATGTTATGCAAGCGATCTGCCAGCTTGACCAGAATCACGCGGGTATCGGTCGTCATCGCCAGCATCATTTTGCGGAAGCTGGCCGCCTGCGCTTCGGCACGGGATTCAAAATCAAGGTGCGTCAGTTTACTCACACCATCAACCAGCGTGGCCACTTCTTCGCCGAAGGATTCTGCAATGTGTTCGCGGGCGGTGGGCGTGTCTTCGATCACGTCGTGCAAAATCGCCGCCATGATGCTTTCTGCGTCCATGCGCATTTCCGCCATGGTGCGCGCCACAGCAAGCGGGTGATAAATATACGGCTCGCCGGTCATGCGGGTTTGCCCTTCATGGGCATGGGCGCCAAACAAATACGCACTGTAGATTTTTTTGACTTTTTCCGGTTCGAGGTAGGACTCGAGCAGCGCGCACAAATCACTGATCAGAAAACGTTCTGAAGACGTCGAGCCTGTGGCTGGCCTGGAAGCTGATTCCAGAAATTTATCCAGACTTGTGTCCACAGTTGTCATCTATCGCACTGATCAAGCGCTGTGAATATTTTAAGCCTGCAAGCGATCGCCGGGAGCAGGCGGGGATTGAACGCATGCGCCAGCCTTCGACGCATCAGGTCACCGGGAAGGAATCAGAAGGGTGATGCAAGTGGAACATTGGTTTCAACTTCAAGCTCTTCTGCCAGACTGGCCGCCATCAGATCTTCAGGTTCGTCCAGCACACTGGCGTCGATATAGCCTTCGGAAATTTCCCGCAATGCCATCACGGTAGGCTTATCGTTTTCCCATTCGAGATGAGGCTCCGCGCCGGAATAAAGCTGGCGGGCACGACGTGCGGAGGCCAACACAATTTCAAAGCGACTACCCATTTTATCTACACAATCTTCAACTGTTACACGTGCCATTTGAATTCCTCAAAGGTTTAAACTAAGTCTAGTATGACCTAATTGTATGGAAATTAGACAATTATTCCAATAATGACTGGATTAATAATTGATTTTGTTCGATGGCGCGCGTCATTTTCTGACGCTGAGCCATCACCAGACAGCGCAACTCACTCAGTGCTGTCGCAAAATCATCGTTAATAATCAGGTATTGATACTCATTGTAATGACTGATTTCCTGTACTGCGTCCTGCATGCGCCGGGCGATGACATCTTCGCTATCCTGACCACGACTGCGGAGCCTGGTTTCCAGCACCTCACGCGAAGGCGGTAATATAAACACGGAAACATGTTCCGGCATGAGTTCACGCACCTGTCTCGCACCCTGCCAATCGATCTCAAGGATGACATCCTCACCTGCGGTCAACTGCGTTTCTACCGCTGACTTTGAGGTGCCGTAAAAATGATCAAACACCCGCGCAGACTCAAGGAAGTCCCCCTCCTTTTGTTTTTGCTCGAAAGTCTGCTGATCAACAAACCAGTAATCAACACCGTTTTCCTCGCCCGGACGCTGCGCGCGCGTGGTCGTCGAAACCGAAATACCAATCCCCGACATTTGCTCACACAGGGCCTTGACCAGGCTGGTTTTCCCCGCCCCGGATGGCGCGGAGATGATATAAAGCGTACCGCGATGCATGAATATTTCTGAATTAATCTAAAAGTATTTACATGTTATCACTGAAACGAACTTGCAACACAGGCTACTTAGCTTTATTTTCTACCTATGCTGATCCCAAGAAGAACCCGGCGTACTCCCGGCCAACATGGCAAGCCAAGGCGACACAAGCGCGGCGGATTCAGCCTGCGCTGGATCCCCATCATCCTGTTTGGCCTGTACTTTGGCTACTACTATTTCAGCCACCAGGAGCGCGTTCCGCTGACAGACCGCAAGCAACTGGTTGACCTCAGCCGTGAGCAGGAAATGGCGCTGGGCTTACAGTCCTACCAGCAAATTCTGAAGGACTCCAAAGTTGTCAGAAGCGGGCGCAACGCCGAGATTGTAAAAGAAATCGGCCAGAAAATTGCGCGCGCCGCCAGCAACGAAGATCCAGGCTTTGAGTGGGAATACACACTGATCGACTCGAACCAGGCGAATGCTTTCTGTCTGCCCGGCGGCAAGGTGGCCGTCTATACCGGCATTATTCCCATCGCGGAAAACGTGGACGGGCTGGCAATTGTCATGGGTCATGAAATCGCCCACGCAATCGCACGGCATGGCGCAGAGCGCATGGCCTACCAGAAACTGATGCAATTCGGCACCATGGCCGCAGGTGCAGCGATTGGCGGCGGTATGGATATCAACACTCAGCGTGCAATCATGGGCGCCATGGGCGCGGGTGGCCAATATGGTATTTTATTACCCTTCTCGCGCAAACATGAATCAGAAGCCGATTACATCGGCCTACTATATGCCGCCCGATCCTGCTACGACCCACGCGAGGCGCCTAAACTCTGGGAGCGAATGGGCAAAGCCAGCGGCGGCGCACCGGCAGAATTCGCCTCGACACACCCCAGCCCGAAAACCCGCATCCAGCAATTTGAA
>DTYI01000034.1 GCA_012961935.1 Thiotrichales bacterium
CTCTTTCCTTTTATTTCTCCAGGAACCTCAAAAAACCTTAGCACAAGGAATTTGCAAGGCTCGAGTGAATTTTTAATACCAACCCGGTTTAGGGAGCCGATAATCAATTCACTCCGAAATGGTCAGAGGCTGCTTAAAAATATATAGCGCTCATTTTCTGCTTTTGCTGACTATTTGTTCGCAAACAAGGCATCAAGTTCGCTTGCGTCATAGTCCGGAAACGCTTCTTTTAAAAGCCGCAATTGCGCACGCGCTTCTTCTAGTTCACCACCCAGAACCAATAAGGAAATTTCCTGTTTCCAGTATTCAGGAGACATGAACTGATCCATGCTGCCATAACTTTTTAAGTGTTCATCCATTCCTTCTGTGGAGGGCAATTTTCCATTACCCGCGTTTTGTGGCTCATTAGCAGCTTTCTCTGCCTCTTCAGTCACATCCTCAGTTGGCTCTGTCGCCTTCTTTATTTGTAAAATACTAGCTGGCGTTTCAACTTGAATTTTATCTTTTGCCTGCTCCTTTTTTCTGGCTGAAGATTGTCCCGATGTTTCAACCTCAGGATCCAGGTCAGGTGCCATTGGTTTCTGTTTTTGCTCAGGCATTTCAGAAGAAACCGCAGCGTCTTCCATTACAGTCATTGGGGCTGGAGCATTTACGTTGGCTTTCCCTGGCGCAGCGGTTTTTGGGACGGATTCTGTTTCAAGCACCCGTTCTTTTTTCATTTTTGGTATGACTTGATCCGCTTCAGGCAAGGGCTGTTTCGGGCTGACGCCAAGACGCAGCACTACAGCCAGGCCGACAACCAGCACAGCCGCGAGTGAAAGCGGTATCTTCCAACCGCCGGAAAAAGGTGAACCTGTTTTTGCGGGTTTCATTTCGTACGCCCCGGCTAAAATTTCACGATCCGCTTCAGAGGGCGGATGCTCTTTTTCTATTGCACCATACAAATCACTGATCAGGCTATCTTTTTCGAATTCAGGTTCGGTCATCGAACAGCCTCCAGTCTGGCGCGCAGTTTTTGCACGGCATAGCGATATCGGCTCTTTGTCGCTTCCTTGCTCACACCCGTTATTTCTGCAATTTCAGCCACGGTAAAACCACCTTCTTCATGCAACAAGAAAACTTCGCGTTGTTCTGCTGGTAACAAGGTAATGGCAGTTTGTAATGCTTTGACCAGGCGCAACCGCGCCAGTTCGTTTTCGGGCTGCCAGTCAGCGGTGGCGGGTTGTGACTGTGGGTCGCTTTGCTTATCGTCAACCGACATGCTGACATTTTGCTTTCGATACCAGTCGACCAGTCGGTGATGCGCCAACGTATACAACCAGGTGGAAAATTTGGCCGTAGGTTGATATCGCTGCTTGCTGTGGATCAGCTTCATCCAGACATCCTGAAACAATTCCTGCGCAGTCGCCTCGTCGCTACACTGGCGCAAAAAATAACGGTAGATCCCGCCTTTATGGCGAGAATAAAGCGCATCAAAAGCGGCGGGGTCATTATCCACATAAGCCTGCATGAGCTTTTCGTCAGTCGTATCGGCATCCATCCGGCCAATCTAGCGGACAAATTCATAAAAAACCAGTAACTATCAAACACTTCTGTAAACGTATGTCACAGAAAAAGGGGTTAAACCTAAATTAATCTGTTGACCGCTAAAAGTTATCGTTAAGCATATGAAAACATTAACTCTTTCGACCATATTTAAGCTTGCCTGTTCGTTTAAGGCGCTACAGCATGTAGAGCGGCCCTGCCAGCTTGCCTGGCTATGCAAAAAAAACGGCAAGGGAGCGGCCATTCCCTTATTTTTTTGCTACGCCAACCAAACTGGCAGAACCACTCTACACGCTGTCCAACTAATTAATTTAGGATGATGAAAAACATCCAGCTAAAAACCGAGCCTTTTGATCCCTGGGATGAGTTAAAAGCATTCCAGCAGTCACGTTTTAAAGGTAAAACAGATATAGGCGCAACCGCCGTTTTTGTAGGCAGCATGCGCGATTTTAATGAAGGCGAAAATGTGCAAACTATGCACCTTGAGCACTACCCCGGCATGACCGAAAAATACCTGAAGACGCTTATCGACAAAGCAAAACAAAACTGGCCCATCGAAGAATGTCTCATCATTCACCGCGTTGGCGATATTCAACCGAGCGAACCCATCGTCCTCACCGCCGCCTGGTCAGGGCACCGTAAAGAGGCGCTGGAAGTTTGCCGCTACCTGATCGAAGAACTGAAACATAACGCCCCTTTCTGGAAAAAAGAAACACTTAATTCTGGCGAAGCTCGCTGGGTAACGACCAACACGGCTGGTTAACCCGGATATTTCATGAAG
>DTYI01000035.1 GCA_012961935.1 Thiotrichales bacterium
CTGGCAAAACTCCAGGATGATGTGCCGCCTTTCTCCGGTGAGCAATCAAAAGCGATTGTCGAGAAAGCGCTCGGAAAATCCGTCGAGGAGGTGTTTGCAAAATTTGAAACTGAGCCGATGGCTTCCGCTTCGGTTGCGCAGGTCCATGCGGCCACGCTCAAAAATGGCCGGAATGTTGTGGTTAAGGTTTTACGTCCCGGCATTGAAAAGACTATTCACCGCGACATCGAACTGATGTATATCCTCGCGAGACTGGCTGAAAGATACTGGTCAGAGGGGAAACGTCTACGTCCAGTAGATGTGATTGCGGAGTACGAAAAAACAATTTTTGACGAGCTGGACTTGCAGCGTGAGTCCGCGAATGCTTCACAACTCAGGCGAAATTTTGAAGATTCCGACCTGCTTTATGTGCCGCAGGTGTTCTGGGATTACACTTCAAAAAATGTAATGGTGATGGAACGTATTTATGGTACGCCGATTGGTAATATGGATTTATTACGTCGTGAACAGGTTGACTTTAAGGTGCTGTCCGAGCGCGGCGTAGAAGTTTTTTTCACCCAGGTTTTTCGTGATAATTTTTTTCACGCCGACATGCATCCCGGTAATATTTTTGTCGACACGAAAGACCCGCAACAGCCAAAATATATTGCTGTAGACTTTGGCATTATCGGGTCGTTAACGGACAGTGATCAACGTTATCTGGCAGAAAATTTTTATGCATTTTTCCGGCGTGATTATCGCCGTGTTGCCGAGTTGCATATTGAATCAGGCTGGGTGCCGACCGATACGCGTGTTGAAGAATTTGAGTCGGCTATTCGTACTGTCTGTGAACCTATTTTTGAGCGGCCACTAAAAGAAATATCTTTTGGGCACTTTTTGTTGAGATTATTTCAAACCGCGCGGCGGTTTAATATGGAAGTGCAACCGCAACTGGTGTTGTTGCAAAAAACACTTTTAAATATCGAAGGACTGGGTCGCGATCTTTATCCCGACCTGGATTTGTGGAAAACAGCCAAGCCTTATATTGAAAGCTGGATGAAGGAGCAAATGGGTGTTACCGGCATGATAAAAGGCATGCGAATGCATTTACCCAAACTGCTCGAAAAACTACCGGAAACGCCTCTACTGTTGCATGAAGTAATCCAGCAAGCTGCGCAGGGCAAGCTGCAGATTCGAGAAAAGTCAGAAGAGATCACTGACTTAATTGAGACGTTGCAAACGGGGCAGAAAAAAACGGCATTGTGGATTGTGGGCGGAACATTGCTGGTCGGCGCGGCAGTGCTGGTGAATGAATCGATACCACCTTATTGGCTGGGCGCGAGTTGGCTGTTCTGGCTGAGTCTGGGTGGTGGTCTGGTCGCCTGGCTGAGCGCTTTGAAAAAAAACATTCGTTGAGATCGTAAAATCATTTTATGTAAAACTTTGACCAGCGTTAAATCGGGTTTGTCTGAAGTGTGCCATAATGCATTCCTTAGAGTGGTGTGAGTGATAGCGATGGCAGATAAAGAAACGCCTGATTCCACTAACGGTGATAACGTTATTCCAATTGGTATGCGCGAATGCGGTGCCTCTGTGTCAACCGGCACCATGGAAAAATTTATCGCGTCCTTCGAACGCAGTTCAAAGCGCTGGGAGTGGGTTGTTTATCCGGCCCTGGTCGCTTTTATGATTCTGGCGGCCTACGGGTTTTATCTGGTCTACAGTCTGACGCATGATATGCGCACGATTGCCACCAGTATTGATAACAATATGGGTATGCATATTGAGACATTAGCGAATAACATGGATGGCATGAGCAGGGATGTCAGTACGCTGACGAAACAGATTTCGGCAATGACAAATTATGTGGAAACGATGACGGCCAGTATGGATTCACTGCAAACACTTGAACCCATGCTGTCGGAAATCAAGCAGCTTGATACGAGTATTGCGCGGCTAGA
>DTYI01000036.1 GCA_012961935.1 Thiotrichales bacterium
CAACTTCGCCTTACTGACAACTGATGTTGTTATTGTCCTCTCTTCAGCAGGTGAACGTTCGACAAGCCTATATTCTCTCGCTGTCTCTGCACTAACTCCTTCAACATGTCCACAGCCAGTTGTGATAGCGCCATCACCTATATCGATGGCGACAAAGGCATTCTCCGTTACCGAGGTTACCCAATCGAGCAACTCGCCGATCACAGCACTTATCTTGAAACCTGCTATTTGCTACTCAATGGCGAACTACCCAATCGTGCCGAATTAACGGAATTCCGTGGCATTATTCAAGAACACACCATGCTCCATGAAGCACTACGCGGATTCTATAAAGGTTTTCGCCATGATGCGCACCCCATGGCGATTATGGTCGGAGTGGTCGGCGCACTCTCCGCCTTCTATCCTGACGCGAGCGACGTACACAACCCCAGAGTCCAGGAAATTGCCGCACACCGGCTGATTGCAAAGATGCCGACCATTGCCGCCTGGAGTTACAAATACGCCAACGGCCAACCCTTTATCTATCCGCGCAACGACCTGAGCTACACCGAAAATTTCCTGCACATGATGTTCGCTGTGCCAACCAAAGACTCGCGCCCAGACCCACTGCATGTGAAAGCACTGGATCTAATTTTGATTCTGCACGCCGATCACGAACAGAACGCATCAACCTCAACAGTGCGTTTAACAGGCAGTTCAGAAGCCAACCCGTTTGCAGCAACTTCCGCTGGCATCGCTTCACTCTGGGGGCCAGCGCACGGCGGCGCCAACGAGGCAGTTATCCGCATGCTCGAAGAGATTACCGAATCCGGCAACCTGAAAAAATACGTGGACAAAGCCAAGGATAAAAATGACCGTTTCCGGTTAATGGGATTTGGCCACCGCATCTATAAAAACTTTGACCCGCGTGCAAAAATTATCCGAAAAATGTGCCATGACCTTTTGCAATCATTAGGCGATGAAAGCACACCACTTTTCGATACCGCACTTGAACTGGAAAAAATTGCACTGGAAGACGAATATTTCGTTGAACGCAAACTCTACCCCAACGTGGACTATTACTCCGGCATCATCCTCCGCCGCCTTGGCATTCCGCTGGACATGTTCACGGTGATATTTGCGCTGGCCAGAACCGTCGGCTGGATCTCCCACTGGAAAGAAATGATGTCAGACCCCACAGCCCGAATCGGCCGCCCCCGCCAGTTATATACAGGCAGCAAAGAACGGGATTATATTCCGATTGAAAAGCGTTAATTGAAATGCAGGGTGGATATGCGCTGCACCATCCACCCTACCCTCTGATTAATTCAATCCCAGAACATCCTGCATATCATATAAACCGGCAGGTTGATTCTGTAGCCAGTTAGCCGCACGCACCGCGCCTTTTGCAAACGTCATTCGGCTGGAAGCCTTATGGGTAATTTCAACCCGCTCGCCCTCACCTGCGAACATGACGGTGTGATCACCGACGATGTCGCCCGCACGGATAGTTTCAAAACCAATCGTCTTGCGGTCGCGCTCGCCTGTGACACCTTCGCGGCCATAAACTGCGCACTCATCCAGATTGCGTCCCAGTGCATTGGCCACCACTTCGCCCATCGCTAAAGCCGTGCCTGAAGGTGCGTCGACTTTATGCCGATGGTGGGCTTCGATCACTTCAATATCGACATCATCACCCAACACACGCGCCGCCATATCCAGCAGCTTGAGGCAAAGGTTAACGCCAACACTCATGTTGGGCGCAAAGACGATGCCGATATCTTTTCCAGCATCAGCAATTGCCGCTTTCCCCTGATCGTCAAAACCCGTGGTGCCGATGATGATATTTTTTTTATGCGCACGGCAAATGTCTAAATGCCTGAGTGTTGCTTCCGGGCGCGTAAAATCAATCACGGCATCAGCGCCTGAAATAGCTTTTTGTAAATCATCAACGACAGTGATATTCAGCTTTCCAAGTCCAGCCAATTCACCCGCATCCGAACCCAGTAAACTGCTACCAGAATTTTCCGTTGCTCCAGTTAATTGCACATCCTCAGTCACATGGCAGGCTTCAATTAGCGTCCGACCCATGCGGCCACCCGCACCCACTATAATAATGTTCATTGTGTTATTTTCTCATATTTTGAGTAGCCTACAGATTGTAACGTGAAAGCTTCCTCAACTGAATGTCATCTATTATCTGGCACGTCGCACTTCCATTACATTATTTAATTGTGCCAGACGATTCATGATCAGTGCGAGTTGCTCGGCACTCTGGATCTGAGCTGTAAGTTTCATATGCACCGTTTGACTATCAACATCAGTGCGTGTGTCAGCACCAATTAAATTGATTTTTTGCGTCAGGAAAACCTGGGTAACATCATTCAGCAAGCCAGTTCGATCAAAGGCCTCCAGTTCGATTTCAGCCGTATAAATACCAGTCTGTTTTTGCCAGTCAATTTCAACCAGCCTGTTACGCCGCGTTTCAGGCAAGTTAAGCATATTAGGACAGTCCCGCCGATGAACTGTTATACCTCGCCCCTGTGTAATATAACCAATCACATCATCACCCGGCACAGGTTTGCAACAACGCGCCACGTTTGTTAATAAATTCCCTACACCCGCAATAGCAGCATGTCCTACTTCTGTATCTTTTTTTATAACCGGTGTTTTTAGTTTTTTCTTTTCCAGTTCTGGCTTAAAAAAAGCATCGAGCTGTGTCTGTCGGATATCACCTCGACCAATATCAATCAACAGTGTATTTTCATCCTGTTGACCAAAATGTTGAATTAATTTTGGAAGATTTTCAGCATTAGCCCCCCAACGTTTCAGGGTTTGTTCCAGGATGCGCTTGCCTGCTTCCAGGTTTTCTTCCCTGTCCTGCTCATGAAACCAATGACGCACCTTGGCGCGTGCACGCGATGACGCCAGATAACCCGTTTGTGGATTCATCCAGTCACGACTTGGAGCAGGTGTTTTCGAGGTGAGTATTTCAACCTGTTCACCAGAATGAAGCTGGTAAGCCAGCGGCACTATTTTTCCATTTACCTTTGCACCGCGGCACCGATGTCCAACTTCTGTATGCACCGCATAGGCAAAATCAAGTGGTGTGCCGCCTTTTGGCAATTCCATGACATCACCTTTTGGTGTCAGCACAAATACTTTGTCAGGAAATATTTCTGTCTGAAAACTTTCCATTAAGCCGGTTTCACCTTCATCCTCATCCAGCAGAGAACGCAATGAACGAATCACTTTCTGCATCGCGCTGTCCTGACTACTGCCTTCCTTGTAACGCCAATGTGCAGCAAAACCCAGCTCTGCAAATTCATGCATAGGTTTCGTGCGAATCTGGATTTCGATGGTTTTTCCTTGCGGTCCGATTACAACCGTATGCAAAGATTGATAACCATTGGGTTTCGGATGCGCAATATAATCATCAAACTCTTTCGGCACAGAAATCCAGTGTGTATGAATAATTCCGAGCACGGTATAACATTGCGTCACGTTATCAACGATAACGCGCAGCGCGCGTAAATCATATAAATCATCTACATCCAGCTGTTTACGCTGCATTTTTTTCCAGATGCTGTAAATATGTTTTGGCCGGCCATAAACCTGCGCCTGGATATTATTTTCCTGCAAAATTTTATCCAGTTGCTGTTCAAATTCAGCGACATATTTTTCGCGTGCTTCGCGCCGATCTTCCAGTGTCTTGGCAATTTTTTTGTAAGTCCGGATAGAGCATATTATTTAGTAGATACAGCTAAAATAAATTCTAAACTTTTTTCTTCTGGTGAGTACAAAAAGGGAAAACAA
>DTYI01000037.1 GCA_012961935.1 Thiotrichales bacterium
CTATTAGTGGTTACTTATTTAAAATGGTTCAAACCGATTATCTTCCAAGTGCTACCTTTTATTCGGTCCTGGATCTCGAAGTTGTCAGGTGCAAAATCTTGTTCTGCACATAAAACACTTCCACATATCTGAACAACCTAATGTTAACTAAGACAATTCCCTAACTAATGTAAAACGGATCCCAACCCAAGCCTGTTAAGATACCCTCTTAAGAGCAAGTTCTCTACAAAAACATGTAGAATCATATTACCCTGATATTATGACAGCAGCCTGGCAATCACTGACACTTTATCTTAGCCCTCCTTATGGCTGTAGTTATTTACCCGAACAAATTGCAACCAATGCAGTCATTGACCCAAGTGCAGAACTGTCGCCAGCGCTCTACAACCATCTATTAAACAAAGGCTTCCGGCGTAGTGGCAATCTGGTATATCGGCCGCATTGTAAAGACTGTCAGGCATGCATCGCTACCCGAATCCCGGTTGAGGATTTTCAGCCCAGCCGCAACCAGCGCAGAACATGGAAACGCAACCAGGATCTAACTGTTACATCCACGCCAGCCCGCCACACTGAGGAGTATTTTGATCTCTACAAACGCTATCTAGGACAACGCCACCCTGGCGGCGGTATGGAAAATCCCACGCCAGAATCATTTGAGGATTTTCTGCTTACCGATTGGGGTGAAACGATATTTATCGAGTTTCGCAACAAAGAAAAACTACTGGGTGTTGCAGTCGCTGATGTCATTCCTGATGGTTTTTCAGCCATGTATACGTTTTTCGACCCGACCGCGTCTAAACGCAGCCTAGGTACCTATGCGGTGCTTTGGCTTATCGAAACAGCTCGGAGAGAAAACAAGCCCTGGGTTTATTTGGGTTACTGGATTGAATCTTGCCAAAAGATGCAGTACAAAACCCGCTTTCAGCTCATCGAAGGATTTCAGGGTGGCGAGTGGCAACTGCTGTCAGACAAACCCATTTGATACGCACCTCTATTTAATCCGCCGCGCTTCCAGATAAAAACGTTTCTCATCCGCCTCGCCCATTGAAAAGGTTTTGCGTGGCAACACGCCATCAAAAATAATGGTTTTGAACAGGCTATCCTTTGAGATAGGCGGCAGAAAAAAGCCCATATTACCTGCTTTGGCTCCCAGTTCCCTGACGATATCATCGCCGTGTATAAAATCCACCTTGCCACTGACCTTTTCGAGATAATCATTCAGGAAAGATTCCAGCGTAGCGAGCTCGAGAGTGTAGGAAGGTTGATCAATCTGGATATAGCCAAAACCACCCGCATCAATAAACGGCACGATATGGACATTATTTTCATTTGAGGCAGCTGCACTGGCTTTCATATCCGCTTCGCTTTCACAGCGATGTACTCGGCAATGCTCGCCGAAATATGCTTGCAGCTCTGCAAGCAACTGCTCTGGCTGCACATCAAAAACAACGCGGTGGATGGGTTCAAAAGCCAGCCCTTCATCATGGATATTGACCAGCTCAACCAGGGCGTAACGCGCCTTGTGATCCATGATGCTGTCCACGTCATCAGCGTCTGCCTTGATTTTTTCCCAGATTGCCTTTGCTGTAGCAAGCGAATGATTGCCGTCGCCCATGGCGTAAAGCAATACTGCCTTTTGTTCAGCATCAGAAATATTGTATTTCTGGGCGAAGACCTCCGGGGAAGCCAGATGCTCAAGCCTGTCAGCAACCTGCTGGATCAGTTCAGGGTCATCAACCGTGTAGCCCTTGATATGGCCACTGTTCATCATTAAGTCAAAGTCATAAATTTTCGCAAGGCTGGCTTCAAACAGCGGTTCGATAACAGTGCGCTCGGGGTCATCAATCAGCACCATGATATGTGGCAATTCAATGGCCGCATCCTGGCGCACTTTTACACGCGGCGGTAAACGGTCAACAATGGTGCCTTCGGTAGCCCGGATCAGAGTTTGCGAGCCTTTATTAAAATCATACTGCTCAAGATCAATGGCCACAATCAGCCCCTTCCTTGAAGCGGCCTGCGATGTCTTGCGGTCAACCAACACAAAACCCTTTCGGGGCATCGGTTCCAGCACACCATCATCAAGGTATTGCTGCATTGTGTTATTGATATTTTCGATGCGCTGCTCACTGTCCTTATCTTCAAGATACACTTCCGGGAAAATGACATTCAAGCTTGAGGGAGCATCATCAACAAATGCCTTTACCTGATTCCAGTAGTCCGGTTGCGAGGTGTACTGATCACAGGCAACAACCGCCCATTTCTGCAAATCAACAGACTTACAGGGAAGCAGAATCTCGGGAACCTGCAAACCGATTTTGTCAAAATTCACGCCTGTCTCCGGCTTTTTTGTCAAAACGCAACATTATACAGAGCAACCAGCAGGATGTATTGCTGACTTTGCCGTGCTTTTGTTTTACATTTGTACACAGGAAACGAGGCAGGCAATAATGAAAAGACCAATAATTATCATCGGTATCGGAGAAATGGGTAGCGTGTTCGCACGAGGCTTTTTACGCCTGGGGCATCCCGTTTACCCCGTTACCCGTGCAGACAGCGTGCGTGAAGTTGCTGCTGAAGTACCCGAGCCTGCTGCGGTTATTATCGCCGTTGGAGAAAATGACCTGCACCCCATACTGGAGACACTGCCTGAAGCCTGGTGGGACTCACTGGTACTGATTCAGAATGAGCTGCTACCTCAAGACTGGCAGGACTATGACTTTAGCCACCCAACCATTATGTCTGTCTGGTTTGAAAAGAAAAAAGGTCAGGATGTGAAAGTCGTCGTGCCTTCGATCGCACATGGTCCCAACGCAGAATTGCTGGCCAGCGCTTTGGGCACATTAGACATTCCGGTTGAAATTGTTCACGACGAAAACCGCTTGTTGTTTGAATTGGTACGTAAAAATTTATACATCCTGACGACCAATATCGCAGGTCTGGAAACAGGCGGCACTGTGCATGAGCTGTGGCGGGATCACCAGGAACTTGCAAAATCAGTTGCCCGTGAAGTCCTGGATATTCAGGCGTGGCTCACGGGTGAATCACTCGACAAAGATAATCTGATGCAAGCCATGCTCACCGCTTTCGAAGGCGACCCAAATCATCAGTGTATGGGACGTAGCGCACCTGCACGTCTTGCCCGCGCATTGGAACTTGCTAAACAGGGAAATATTAAGCCCCCTATACTGGAAGCCATCGCCGAAAAACATTTAAGTTAAACCTGAATCCGTACCTTCATGACGGCGCATAGCGCAAGCTCTTGATTCCACAGCGGTTCAAAAAATGCCCGCTTAACCTGAGGGTGAAGCTAAGATTTTTAGATTCCACTGTGAAATCAATATCTTACACTCCGCATCCGCCCTGAAAATACGGATTCAGGTTAAACTTTTCATTTTTTGCACAAAAAAGCCCTGCAGGTTTCCCTGACAGGGCTTTAAATATTACAGGTGAAAAGCGTTAGCTTTGAACACCCAAAGCTTTAAGCGTATCCAGCGTGATACCGCCGCGCTCAAGACTATTCTTTTGCTGAAAAGCATCAATCGCGCGCAATGTGGCCGAACCAATTTTTCCATCAATCGGACCAGGATTAAAGCCGGCTTTCAACAACGCACGTTGAATGTCGGTCAGGATTCCCTTAGTCATATTGGTTTCACACAATACCTGACGCCATTCCATCCGCTCGTCGCCCACCTTGATGCGCTTGGTCACCATTTGCTTCTTGGCAGGTATCACGATCCGCTTTTCCTGAGCGGGCGACACCAGCTTGCGGACCTTGACTGTTTTATACTCAGCAGGAATTTCAATCGTCTTGATCGTAGCGGGTGTCTTGACAACACGCTTGGTCACAACCTTGTATTTCGCAGGCACTGACTTCAGGCAGATCTTGTTACCTGTTCGTGTTTTCGCAGAGTAATCCTGACTTTTAGCATCAGACCAGGCGAATGTTGCATCGGCCACTTTGATGCGTTTGGTCACGGTGGTGTACTCCTCAGGAATTTTAATACGCTTCTCCTGCGCCGGTGCAACCAGCTTGCGAACTTTCTGAACCGTGTATTTAGCCGGTATTTCAACAACCTTGGTCGTTGCTGGTGTTTTGATGATCCGCTTGGTAACGGTTTTGTACTTGGCGGGCACTTCTACCAGACACATAATCTCACCTGTTGTATTATCAATTCTCTGGGCAAGGCCGCGACCTTTTTTCCAGACGGTTTTTGCAGGTTCAACCAGTACTTTTTCAGTCACTGTTTCGAAAACCGCAGGCACCTCAATGACTTTCTTTGAAGCATCTTTAACCAGTACTTTTTGTTCAACAATTTCATACTTGGCCGGAATAATTTCTACTTTCTCTGAAGCTTCTTTGACCAGCACCTTTTCGCTTTTGGTCTCGTACTTTGCTGGAACATAGTGTTCAACGAAACATTGACCAACGGCAGCCGCTTCAAGATTGATGCCACCTTTAGCAGCAGCATCCAGTACATGTGGGCTTGCTGGCGAAGCACCTTTTTGTAAACCGGTTGTCCAGAACTTGCTGGCTGGGCTAACCTCAATTCTTTCTGTGACTTTGCCATAAACAGCCGGCACAGGGATCACTTTCTTGCTGGCTTCTTTTACCAGCACCTTTTCCGTACCCCATTCATATTTTGCAGGAATAATATTGATCTTCTCGGAGGCTTCTTTTACAACAACCTCCTGCGTTTCAGTTTTATACTGAGCGGGAACAATCACCTTGGCATAGCATTCACCAGGTTTCGCATTGGGCAGTGTAGTTGTCGCATCTTCAGCCAATGCTGCCGTACTACTGCCCAGCGCAACGGCAATCATGGTGGTAATTAGTAGTTGTTTGTACTTCATCGTTACAGGTACTCCATATCAGGAAACAAAAAAATAATTATTATTAGTCTGACGGCAGCTCTAACACAGTGGAACTCCCTTAGCACGTAGGATTCTAGACCATTGCAGCACTAAATGAAAATCGCACAACGGTAATAGATTGCTAATTCTTTTTAAGTGTTATCAGACTGACTGTTTCAAGCTATTTGACAAGCGCGCCCAGTTGAACACAGGCCCCGGGTCTGTCTTGCGTCCGGGTGCGATATCACAATGCCCGGCAACCCGTTTGCTGTTTAACCCTGGATAAGCCTTAATCAGGCTGATCACAACGTCTGTCAGCTTTTTATATTGCACATCTGTATAAGAGACATCATCCGTGCCTTCTAGTTCAATACCGATTGAAAAATCATTACAACCTTCCCGTCCGTCATAACAGGACTGGCCAGCATGCCAGGCGCGCTTGTGGAAAGGCACATACTGAACGACCTCGCCATCACGCCGAATCAGCAGATGAGAAGATACCTGCGCCTCATGAATTTCTGCGAAATAGGGATGCGCTTCAGGATCGAGCCTATTGGTAAAAAGCGCATCAATATAAGGCCCACCAAACTCGCCCGGCGGCAAACTGATATTGTGAATGACAATCAAAGACAAAACTTCATCTGCTGGCCGATCATCACAATTTGGGGACGGCTGCAGTCGCGCTATATTCAACAAGCCCGTTTTCGTATTGATTTTCATGGCACCCATAACAGATATTATAATGAGACGACAAGTCTATTTCTGCCTCACTTCTCCGGGTAAGATAACACCCATGAGTCTCACCGCAAAACTGAACCCCCAACAACTCGCTGCTGTCCAGCACACCAGTACACCACTTTTAGTACTGGCAGGCGCAGGCAGCGGCAAAACCCGGGTTATTACAGAAAAAATTGCCCATTTAATCCGTCAACAGAATTACGACCCGCGCCAGATCGCCGCCATCACTTTCACCAACAAAGCCGCTCGCGAAATGAAAGCCCGCGCAGGCAAGCTATTAAAAAAAGAAGAACGTCGCGGGCTGATTGTTTCCACTTTTCATACACTCGGTCTGAAAATAATTCGTAGTGAATTAAAAAACCTGGGGTACAAATCCGGCTTTTCTATTTTTGATTCCCAGGACAGCGCGACACTGCTAAAAGAACTCAGCCGCAAAGAAGAAAACCTCGACATGGATGAGGCTGCGCGTTGGCAAATTTCGCGCTGGAAAAATGATTTCATCAACCCCGAGCAGGCACTGCAAGAAACAGATGATGCCAAAGGTCAGTTTCACGCCCGGCTTTACGCACACTACCAGCGCCAACTCCACGCTTATAACGCCATGGATTTTGACGACCTGATTGTTTTGCCCGTGCAATTATTTCAATCTCATTCTGAAGTGCTCGAAAAGTGGCAAAACAAACTGCGCTATTTACTGGTGGATGAATATCAGGACACCAACGCCTGCCAATATCGACTTGTGAAATTACTTGCCGGGCCGCAAGCTCGCCTGACGGTCGTGGGCGACGACGATCAATCCATTTATGCATGGCGCGGTGCACGCCCGGAAAATCTGGATTTATTACAACATGATTTTCCTGCACTAAAAATTATAAAACTGGAACAAAACTATCGATCCTGCACACGCATTCTGGAAAGTGCTAACCAGCTAATCGCCAACAATCCGCATACGATAGAGAAAAAATTATGGAGCGCATTAGGTGAAGGTGAAGCCTTGCAGGTTATTCCCTGCAACAGTGCAGAACATGAAGCCGAACGAGTCGTCAGTGAAATATTAAAATTAAAATTCCGACACCGTGTGAACCATGGCGACTGCGCAATTCTTTATCGCGGAAATTTTCAATCAAGATTATTTGAGCGTTATTTACGCGAACAAAATATCCCTTACAAAGTCAGCGGCGGCACTTCGTTTTTTGAACGCGCAGAAGTCAAAGACATCGTTGCCTATTTGCGGCTCATTACCAACCCCGATGACGACGCTGCATTTTTGCGTATCGTCAACACACCACGACGTGAAATCGGCGCCGCCACTCTGGAGAAACTCGGCGCTTATGCCAGCGACCGTGGCGTCAGTTTATTTTCCGCCAGTTTTGAAATGGGTTTGCAGCAGCGATTAACTGAACGTGCCTTGATGCGCTTACAACGATTTACTGACTGGATCAATGAATTCAATCGACGAGCAGAAATTGACAACCCGGTTTCACTGGTACGTCAACTTGTGCAGGAAATTAATTACGAAAGCTGGCTGTCCGAAATCAGCAGTAATGAAAGCATTTCGGAAAAGCGCATGGATAATATTAATGAACTGATTGAATGGATCGGCAGACTGGCGAAAAAAAATGAACAACAAAACCTGAGCGACATCATCGCCCATATGATGCTGATGGATATTCTGGAACGCAACAGCGAGGAGCAGCAACAGGATGCCGTGCAATTAATGACCTTACATGCCGCCAAAGGACTGGAGTTCCCACATGTCTTTATTGCTGGCATGGAAGAAGAGCTGATTCCTCATAAAACCAGCCTGGACGAAGACATGCTGGAAGAAGAACGGCGTCTTGCTTATGTCGGGATTACGCGCGCACAAAAAACGCTGGC
>DTYI01000038.1 GCA_012961935.1 Thiotrichales bacterium
CCTTTTCCTCTTGTCTGGCGAATTCCCCGTGCACGTATCTCTTGTCGCAGTAGCCGCATTCCACCCAGCCGCGGTCCTTTGGGATGTGCAGCCACACGCGCGGGTGGCCCAGCGCGCCCTCGCCGCCATCGCAGGCGACGCGCATCTTGTCCACGATCTCGGTTTCCGGGGCTTGTGTGGTCATTGCTGTTCCGATCTGCTTGTCCTTGGGCGATAACCCGCATTAAGTCAGGCGGCATGATAGCAGCCCGCGCGGCGCGGGCAAGCCGGAAGGAAATGACATTGACCGCAGATGCGATAGCGATAGAGGGGTTGGTGAAAACCTATTCCGCCAGCGGCGGCCAGCCACCCAAACAGGCGCTGAAAGGGGTCGATCTGTCGATTCCCTCCGGGTCGATCTTCGGGCTGCTTGGCCCCAACGGCGCCGGCAAAACCACCGCGTTTTATATGATCGTTGGACTGGTCAAATCAGATGGCGGCACCGTCACGCTGGATGGAAAAGATATTACCACCCTGCCCATGCATGCACGTGCGCGACTAGGCCTCGGTTACCTGCCGCAGGAGGCTTCGGTTTTTCGCAAGCTCAGCGTGGCTGACAACATCATGGCTGTGCTCCAGATCCGCAAAGATCTCAATAAAAAACAACGCAGGGAAAAACTGGAACAGCTTCTGGAAGAACTACAAATCAGCCATATTCGAGACAGCATGGGCATCAGTCTTTCCGGCGGCGAACGTCGTCGGGTAGAAATCGCCCGGGCACTGGCAACAGAACCCGCCTTTATCCTGCTTGATGAGCCCTTTGCAGGCGTCGACCCTATTTCTGTGCTGGATATCCAGCGGATTATCACGCATCTGACGGATCGCAACATTGGCGTCCTGATCACCGACCACAACGTCCGTGAAACCCTGGGTATTTGCCAGCGCGCCTATATCTTGCATGATGGTCATGTGATCGTCAGCGGTACACCCGAAGAAATCCTGCACAACGAAGCAGCCAGAAAAGTCTACCTGGGTCAGAATTTTAGCCTTTGATCAGGTCAATCCCTAACACTTCAACCCGTCTCCGCTTATAATAAGGCCGTCATGTTAAAAAGCAGTCTCCAGCTACGGATCGGGCAGTCACTCACCATGACGCCGCAATTGCAACAGACCATCAAACTGTTGCAGTTCTCAACACTCGAACTTCAGAATCAGATCCAGGAAATGCTGGAGCAGAATCCCCTGCTGGACACCGAGGAGTCTGACGAACAAACGCCATCACAACCAGATGCCACCCAGGAAATAAAACTTGATGACGAGCCTGCCCGCCTGGATGAAAACCAGACCATACCGGATGAATTGCCACTCGACACACGCTGGGACGAAATCTATCAGTCACTACCGTCTCGTAGCCATGCAAGCGAAGAACAGCAAACCAGCCTGCTGGAAAACCGCAGCGGCGCAGAAGACAACTTGCGCGAACACCTGCTATTTCAACTCGACCTGCTTAACCTGAGTGAGACCGACTATAGCATTGCCGAGATATTGATAGAAAACATTAATGATGATGGATATCTATCTGATAGCATTGAAAATATACATGCCGGATTTCCGGAAAAACTTGACATTGAAATCGACGAAGTGCAGGCCGTTCAAAATCTTGTGATGCATTTTGATCCGATTGGCGCGGGTGCCAGTAATTTGCAGGAAAACCTGCTGGCCCAACTAGATCAGATCAACGACAACTCAGACACAACTATCGACGCAAGAGAAATCATAACCCACCACATCGAAACACTGGGAAAGCAAAATCTGGCCGAATTACTGCGAAAAACCAAACTCAGTGAAAGCCGCCTTGACGCTGCAATCAGCCTGATTCGCTCACTCAACCCACGGCCCGGTTCACAAATCGGAAGCGGCGAAATCCAGTACATTGCGCCTGATATTTACGTCACACGGACTGGTGACCGCTGGATAGCTTCGCTGAATCCGGAGATTGCGCCCAAGCTCCGCTTACACCCTCTCTACTCCAGCATGGTCAAACGAGGCGACCGCAGCAAAGAAAACCAGTACCTGCGTGAGAACCTGCAGGAAGCACGTTGGTTTATCAAAAGTTTGCAAAGCAGGAATGACACCATTCTGCGCGTTGCCCAGGCCATTGTGGCACGTCAACAGGCATTTTTTGATCAGGGTGAGGTCGGCATGCACCCTCTGATTTTGCGTACTATCGCAGATGAGCTAGAGCTGCATGAGTCCACTATTTCACGTGTTACCAATCAAAAATACATGCTAACACCGCAGGGATTGCTGGAATTTAAATACTTTTTCTCGGCCCAGCTTGATACCACAGATGGTGGCAATACCTCAGCGACGGCTATTCGCGCCTTGATCAAGCAATTAATTGATGAAGAAAATCCACAAAAACCCTTGAGTGATAACAAAATCAGGTCTATCTTAGTAGATGATAAAGGTGTAAATGTAGCTCGCAGAACGGTAGCGAAATATCGTGAGGGCATGCAGATTCCACCGTCAAACGAACGCAAAAGAATTGCTTAACGAATATACAATATTGCTTTCACATCGTAACCGGCCCCGCTGCAGGTTAACGCTTTTCATTTATTCCATTTTTTCTATCCTTAAAACTTTTACCATACCGCGTTTCAATCAGCCGTTCTTAACGGCTGGCTGGAACGTCTTTCCCAACGACAGGAGATCTACTATGCAACTGAACCTGACAGGACACCATGTTGAAATCACTAGCCCTCTGCGCAACTACGTCAATGAAAAATTTGAACGTCTCAGCCGCCATTTTGACCACGTGCTCAATGGGCATGTCATCCTGACTGTTGAAAAACTCCAACAAAAAGCAGAAGCCTCACTGCATGTTAGCGGTAACAATATTTATGCCGATGCAACTGATGGAGACATGTACGCCGCAATTGACGCGCTGGTTGATAAACTGGATCGTCAGGTTGTTAAACACAAGGAAAAAATCAAGGATCACCACCGCCGTGAAGGCTCGCACCGCAACCTTGCCGTAGAACAATAGAAAGTCAACCATGGAAATCGCCCAACTCCTTGCCCCTGAGCGCATCCTCTGCGAACCAGAAGCGGTCAGCAAAAAACGTTCTCTCGAAATTCTCAGCGAAACCCTGGTGAATAATGAGCCAGGTTTGTCGGCACATCATGTGTTTGAAAGTCTACTGGGTAGAGAAAAACTCGGATCAACGGGTTTGGGGCATGGGGTTGCGCTCCCACACGGGCGCTCCAGCGATATCAGTCAGGCACGACTGGCCGTCATTAAACTTGCCCGGGGCATTGATTATGATGCCCCGGATACTGAACCGGTTGACCTGCTGTTTGCCCTGATCGTGCCCGAAGAGTCCACCGAAGAACATTTACAAATCCTCGCCATGCTGGCTGAAATGCTGGCTGACGAAAAATTCCTCATGCAGCTGCGTCAAACCAGTGATTGTGATGCGCTCTTTCGCTTGCTTACCCACTGGAAAAAAGCGTCTAACGCGGCATAAGCTTTTATTTTTTTTAAATGAGTAACAAACTGACTGTCGGTGATATCTATACCCGCCTGCATGACCGCGTAGGTCTAACCTGGCTAGCAGGAAAAACAGCCCACGATAACTCAATTGATGTAACGCGTGCACGCGAAGGTGGTGCCTCACTACTGGGGCATCTGAACCTGATCCATCCCAACCAGATACAACTGCTTGGCCGGATCGAAATCAATTACATCAACAGTCTGAATGAAAACGAACGCCAGGAAGTCATGCATCATTTGTTCTCTTCCCAGACGTTGGCCATCATTATTGGTGAAGACCTGCCCGCCCCAACCGGCTTTACCAAACTGGCGGACCGGGAAAATATTGCCCTCATGAATTCCCCCATGAGTAGCTTTGATCTGATCCTGGAGCTGCGTTATTTATTTAGCCAGGTACTGGCTGATGAAACCATCATTCACGGCGTCTACCTGGAGGTAAATGGTATCGGCCTGCTACTGGTTGGCGAGGCAGGTGTCGGCAAAAGTGAACTGGCGCTGGAACTCATTAATCGCGGACACAGCCTAATTGCGGATGACGCACCCATTTTTTCACGTATCAGCCCTCAAATTCTGGACGGCCGTTGTCCACCATTATTACAGGATTTTCTTGAAGTTCGTGGTCTGGGGATTCTGAACATCCGATCCATGTACGGCAGCAACGCCGTAAAAAACAACAAATATTTACGACTCATTGTGCGCATGGAACTATTCGAAAATATAGATCAAAACCCAATCGACAGGCTGCATGGTATCCGTCGTGAAGTTAACATCCTGGGTCTGGACATTCCCGAAGTGACCATTCCCGTTGCACCTGGCCGCAACCTGGCTGTGCTGGTTGAGGCCGCCGCCAGCAATCACATTTTACTTTTAAGCGGGTATAATTCCGCAGAAGATTTTCGGCAACAACAACATAAACTAATCAAGAAAAACTCATGAAACTCACCATCGTCAGCGGTCTTTCCGGTTCGGGAAAGTCAGTCGCACTGCACGCACTGGAAGATGAAGGCTACTATTGCATTGATAACCTGCCAGTCGCGCTCCTTCCGGTTGCCGTTGATTCGTTGCTAGAGGCAGAATTCCAGATTGCATTAGGTATGGATGCCCGTAGTGGGAGCACTGAACTGGGCGACTTTGAAAAGACACTTGCCGGAATTCGGAATCAGGGTGTGGAAGTCGAATTAATCTACCTTCAGGCACAGGAAGAAACATTACTAAAACGTTTCAGCGAAACCCGGCGCAAGCATCCACTTTCAGGCGGTAAAACAGACACGCCATTAGTTGAAGCCATCCGTGAAGAAAAGATGCTGCTAACCGAAATAGCTGGACTGGCAGATTTAACCATCGACACCACACACCTCAATGTGCATGAGCTATCACGGCGAATACGTGACAGACTTCATACAGACGATTCAGCAAATAGTGGATTATCTGTGCTGGTACAATCTTTTGGTTTTAAGCACGGTGTACCTTTGGATTCTGATTTTGTATTTGATGTCCGTTGCCTGCCTAACCCACATTGGGAACCACGCTTACGGCATCAAACAGGCAAGCAGCCTGATGTGATTCAATTTTTGGAACAGCACGACAGCGTCGAAGAAATGTATAACATGATCAAAGATTTTCTGGTGGTCTGGATACCACGTTTTGCCGCAGAAAACCGCCGCTACCTGAGTATCTCAATCGGCTGTACCGGCGGCCAGCATCGCTCTGTCTATATGGTGGAAAAGCTAGGAAAACATTTATCTGGGCATTCAACCGGACAGGTAACCACTCGCCATAGAGAGCTATCATGACCATTGGGGTACTGCTAATCACACACGGCAATCTGGGGCAGGAGTTGCTCACAACGGCCGAAGGCATGCTCGGCATTTGTCCATTGCAAACAAAAGTTTTAGCGATTTCCGGTGATGCTGATCTTGAAACCATGCAGACCACAGCTAAAGATGCCTGCCGCAAACTAAACACTGGCGAAGGCGTGCTGGTACTGACTGATATTTACGGTTCTACACCCAGCAATATTGCCAACCACCTGCTTGATTTACCTAAAGTCGCGGTTATCGCCGGGGTCAATCAACCCATGCTGATTCGCGTCATGAATTACCCTGCACTGGATCTGCAGGAGATGGTTATCAAAGCGATTTCCGGCGGGCATGACGGCATTGTTCTCTGTAATGACATGCAAAAGTGATCAGTAAACCAATCACCATTATCAACAAACTCGGATTACATGCACGCGCCGCAGCAAAATTCGTAGACCTTGCTTCGCGCTTTGAAAGCCATATTGAAGTCGAACGCAACGGTCGAATTATTAATGGTAAAAGCATTATGGGTGTGATGATGCTGGCTGCAGGAAAAGACACAGAAATCATGCTTCACATTAAAGGCGCAGATGAACAGGCGGCCTTTAATAAAATCTCAGAACTCATCGCCAATAAATTTGATGAAGTGGAATAACGTCTCCATAAAATAGTGCCTTGTTTCATTAAAGCCCGGTTGGGCTTTATCAGGCAGCCTGTTACACTTCTCCCAAAATTTGGAAGTGTCATGCCTGAATCCGCTACTCAAGCTCATACCCATCATCTGGATCAGTTTTCAGCCGCGCTGGATGCGGGCACATTAAAGCCTGTCCGCAAAATGCTGAATGCTTTGTTGCCAGGCGAGATTGCTCATCTACTGGAATCCCTGCCACCCACTGAACGTGAACTGGTCTGGAACCTCGTTGACCCGGCTCTTGAAGGCGAGGTGCTGGTTGAGCTGGTCGATGAAGTCCGTTCTGGTCTGGTTCGCAATATGGATACTGCTGAGCTCGTCGCAGCCACCGAGGGCCTGGAAGTAGACGATATGGCGGATCTGATTCAGAACCTGCCCGCCACAGTGACCCAGAAAATACTGCAGTTGATGGACTACCGCGACCGTCAACGTCTGGACACAGTATTACAGTATAATGAGGATACTGCGGGCGGACTGATGAACACGGATACCGTGACCGTTCGCGCAGATGTGCCGGTCGATGTTGTATTACGTTATTTACGTCAACGGGGTGAATTACCGACACATACCGACAGCCTTTTTGTCGTCACCCGCGACGAAAAATACCTGGGCATGCTCCCCCTGGACACACTGGTCACGAACAACCCAGAACGCACGGTTGCAGAAATTGTGGACACCAGCGTACCCGCCATTTCGGTTGACATGCCTTCGATAGAAGTGGCACAGCTTTTTGAAAATCGTGACTTGATCTCCGCACCGGTCACCGACGAAAACCAGACACTGCTAGGGCGGATTACAATCGATGACGTCGTCGATGTCATCCGTGAAGAGGCCGAGAAAAACATCATGGGCCACGCCGGCCTGGATGAAGACGACGACATCTTCGCAGCCGTTCTTCCCAGCACACAAAGACGCGCTATCTGGCTAGGTATAAATCTGCTCACAGCCTTTCTGGCCGCCTGGGTCATTGGCCAGTTTCAGGCCACGCTGCAAAAAGTCATCGCCCTGGCTGTACTGATGCCAATCGTCGCCAGCATGGGCGGCATTGCCGGCACCCAGACCATGACACTGGTCATCCGCGGCATTGCACTGGGCCAGATCGGCAAATCCAACACCCGCTGGATTTTCTACAAAGAAGTCGCTGTCGGGTTTCTTAACGGCCTCCTCTGGGCCTTTGTTGTCGCACTAGTCACTGTCGTCTGGTTCAATGACTTAAAACTCGGCGGCATTATAGCTGCGGCAATGATCGCCAACCTGCTCATAGCTGCGCTGGCCGGTGTAATCATTCCTGTTACCATGCGAAAAATAGGGATCGACCCGGCACTGGCCGGCGGTGTTGTACTAACCACCGTGACTGACGTCACCGGATTTATGGTCTTCCTGGGTCTGGCAACAATATTATTACGCTAATGGATACGGCCTGGTTAAATAAAAACTTCCCGGAACTTGAACGCATTCAGGATGATGCAGGCAAAAAAATACTGGCCACAGCAAAGCTGGCCAGCATTCCGCAAGGAACAATATTGTTCCAGCCTGGTGATCCCTGCCGACAGTATTTACTCGCCTGCGAAGGCTCCATCAAAGTACAGCAGACATCTGAAGATGGACGCGAAATCGTACTCTACCGCGTACAAAATGGTGAATCCTGTGTGCTGACGACCACCTGTCTGCTAGCGGGAGAAAATTACTCAGCCACTGGCATTGCCGAAACACACGTTGAAGCAATCGCCATTCCAGCGCAGCAATTTCAGCAAGGGCTGAATGACTCACCTGGCCTGCGAAAATTTATTTTCGACAATTACAATCAGCGGTTAGGTGAACTTCTTCAGCTGGTTAAATCACTGGCCTTTGCACCGCTGGAAAGCAGGCTGGCCAACCGCCTGCTACAACAGGCTGACGCTGACAACAGAATCTCCATGACCCACCAGGCGCTGGCCGCCGACCTGGGATGTACGCGGGAAGTCATCAGCCGCCGCCTGAAAGAGTTTGAACATCTGGGCTGGGTCAAACTACACCGAGGGCAAATCGAAGTATTAGACAAAGACGCGCTCCAGCAACTAAAAAAAACGTAGCATCCAGAATCTGCAAAACCGGGTATGTAATCCGAGTTACAGACAACCATCGTATACGTCTGCATAATTAACTCGTAATCCTTAATCAATCAGGAGTTATGACCATGACAAAGAATGTAGGTAGTATCGATCGCACACTTCGAATTATTGCTGGCATCGCACTGATCAGCCAGGTATTCGTTGGCCCACTGGGACCAGCAGTCTGGGGCTGGATTGGTGTCGTCCCACTGGCAACAGCACTGATGGGCTGGTGCCCAGCCTATAGCATACTGGGTATTAAAACCTGCCCGACGCATAAAGCCTAACTGTGCTTTTTGCCGTTCCCCGCCTCGCTCGGGGAACGGTTTTCTCCACGATTTGGCTATTTCTTCAGGCAAAAGCATAATCAACCTGCACAGAAAATGACCGACCAATCACTGCACGACGACTGGGAAGCCCGCTACCAAACCGGACAAACCGGCTGGGACAGAGGTCAGACCAGCCCTGCCCTGCATCGCTGGCTCAACACAGGAGACCTGAAACCCGGAAGAATCCTGGTTCCAGGTTGCGGCAGCGGTTATGAGGTCATCGAACTGGCCCAGCTCGGTTTTGACGTCACTGCGATCGACATCGCCAGCAGCGCCATTGAATGGCTTGAAACAAAACTCCGTGAAGAAAAAATATCAGTCAAAGTTATCCAGACTGATTTACTAACGTGGGAAACCGAAAAACCATTTGACGCCGTTTACGAACAAACCTGCCTGTGCGCACTCAACCCGACACAATGGAAAGCCTACGAACAAAAATTGAATCAATGGCTAAAACCTGGCGGAAAAGTTTTTACCCTGTTCATGCAAACCCATCAGTCAGGTGGCCCACCGTTTCATTGTGATATGGGAGAAATGCAAGCGCTTTTTCCAGACAACCGATGGAACTGGGACTGTCCGTCCGGCAAGAAAATTCAGCACCCCAGCGGCCATGAGGAATTAGCTTTTATTCTTGAAAAAGTTTGATCCGGATATTCGATCTCCTGTAAATCGATGAATTCTTGTATTGTTTGACAACAATGCTTACAGGAAGGGCCTGTGGTTCGCCTACCTTCAGTGCATGGCTGGATTATTGTCACATGCCCCACAGTGTCGCGCTGCGATAACCCGCAACAGAAAAGTAAGGCGCAATTCCCGTTTCAAAATCAGCTATATAATAGTAATGAATTATATTGCGAAAATAATGTGGGTATTCACGTTTGCATTGTTACCTTTATTATATGCTTGCCAGCACTGGCAACAACAACCATATCGTTACCCAAAAAAAGGTATGACGCTCATACTGCATGAGCCAGTGACAGTTCAGGCGGATACAACGGGGGTTTACATTCAAGACGGTAAAATAACAGGCGGTGCACACAGTCGACGCAACCCGTATTGTGAATTCCGTGTGAGGAAGCTCAAGGAGTCACCACAGACCATACAGCCCGACCGTTTTTTAATCAAGCGCGCTGGGACGAATACACGTCTGGTTTCGTACTCGCCAGTGCAGCTTGCTACGCTTTATATACAAGCAAGCTCCTCAGGTGGTGATGCACCATCGGATGTGATCTACACCATTGAGATGAAACTTTATTCAGCGCACCAGCCGGATGTGATTCTACTAGAATGCGGTGGCGCTGAAGACCACCCTGCTGAAGCCTATGCGCCAACCCTGGAGGAGATACAGGTGGCACTGGGAAATATTGCCACGCTGGAGCCTTGGTCTTCCCCCGGTAAAATGGACAGTATTGAATCATGCAATCATCCTCTCATAAACTGTAGTAGTTCAGACCTGATCTGACAGTTACCGATTTTGACGAAGTGACTGTCAGGTCAAATTCAGTTCAGCAATTTTTCCTGCCAGATTTGCTTGCCATCGATGAGTGTTTCCATCGGTGTTCTACCGCAACACATTTTACCTTGATGCGTGCGCTCATTATTATAATAAACAAGCCATTTGTCTAGATTCTTTTGCAGTGTTTCCAGGCTTTCGTAGAGCTTCTTGCGAAACGTGACCTGGTAAAATTCCTGCAGGATCGTTTTATGGAAGCGCTCGCAAATGCCATTCATTTGCGGTGACTTCACTTTGGTTTTGGTATGGTCAATGTCGTTCAAGGCCAGGTACAACTGGTAGTCATGGTGTTCAACCCTGCCACAGTATTCGGTGCCGCGATCGGTGAGTATCCGCAGTACCGGCAGCTCGTGCTGCTCGAAAAATGGCAGGACTTTGTCATTGAGTATGTCGACCGCAGTAATCGGCGTTTTGGTCGTATATAGCTTGGCAAAGGCCACCTTGGCATAGGTATCGATAAAGGTCTGCTGATAGACCCTGCCAACACCTTTGAGTGTACCGACATAAAACGTATCCTGGTTGTAGGTAGCCCGGATGGGCTGTCTCGATCTCACCACAGGCCTCATCATCCAGCTTCTTTTTCTCCAACGCCTGAACCTGTGCTTCCGTCAGCACCAGACCCTCGTTAGCCACTTTGGCTTTCAGAGCCTTCAGGCGATTCTTGAAGTTGCCGAGTTGATGGCGCAGCCAAATGCCTCGCACCCCGGTGGGTGATACAAATACACCCAGCTTGCGCAATTCATTGCTGGCACGAACCTGACCATGGGCCGGATAGTCCAGGGCATAGTCACAGACCGCCTGTTCCACCTTGGGATCAACCCGGTTCTTCATATTGGGCTTGCGGCGGTTGGCATCAAACAAGGCATCAATACCGCCTTCATCCATTGCCGTTTTGTAGCGATAAAACGTATCCCGGGATACACCCATCATCTGACAGGCTTTGGGTACATTGCCCAGTTCTTCGGCCAGATTCAACAGACCAACTTTGTGTTTTATGATTTTTTCATTAGTATGAATCATGAGGGTTACCTCTTTAGTTTGTTTTGATTAAAAGTAAACACTTCTATCAAAACCGGTAACCTTCAACTTTTCAACTGAAATATATCAGATTAAGTCGGAACTAATACACGTAAACGGCAGGGGGATGGTAGCCAACCCCTGAATGCAATCGCTTGTGATTGTAGAATTGGTTGATGTAACTATTTAACGCCAGACGTAATTCCTTTTCGGTTGTAAATGTAGTGGTCAAGTGATTCGCAGAAAAACAAAAGCCCCCAAAAGGGGGCTTTTGATCGCTTTAAATCAAGCTATCTCGGATTACGAGTTATCTAATGCCGCCTGCACTTCTTGCGGAATGCTTGTGGTTTCGGTATTGCCGTTGGTC
>DTYI01000039.1 GCA_012961935.1 Thiotrichales bacterium
ACCAGGTCCAGCAGCGAGTTGGTCCCCAGCCGGTTAGCCCCATGCACAGAAACACAAGCTGCTTCGCCGGCGGCGTAAAGGCCAGGCAGAACAGTGTTTCCTACCGCATGCTCACACCCTAATTGTCGCTGAAAAACCTAAAGCTGCTAAACGTATTGCAGAGGCTCTGGGGCGTCCCCGAAAATTTTAGCAGCAACCTGCTTCATCCAGAATTAATCAGAGGTTCCTTAAAATATAAACGACAAAATGAATTTTATAGAAACGCGCGGCAACGACGGCACGCATCCCAAAACCGTCACATTTTCCACAGCGATTCTTCATCCGATGGCGTCTTATGGCGGACTTTACTCGCCGCAGGAATTACCTGAGTTGGGTGAGGATTTTTTAAAGGCCCATCTTGATGCCGGGTATAAAGAGCTGGCGCGGGATGTGCTGGCTGAATTTAAAATAGATATTGATCAGGCTGTCATTGATGAAGCGTTGGCGCTGTACGATCAATTCGATGATCCTGAAAATCCCGTACCTGTTGTAAAAGTAAAGGACGATCTTTATGTCAGCGAGCTTTACCATGGCCCGACGCGTGCATTCAAAGACATGGCGTTACAGCCATTTGGTGTGGTGTTATCCGCGTTGGCCCAGAAACGCAATGAAAACTTTTTGATACTCACCGCTACCAGCGGCGACACCGGGCCTGCTGCCCTGGAAACTTTTAAAAACCGGGACAATGTCAAAGTCGCCTGCCTTTATCCAGATGGTGGCACATCGGATGTTCAGCGCCTGCAAATGGTCACGGAAGATGCGCCCAATCTAAAAGTGATCGGAATTCATGGAGATTTTGACGACGCCCAGAATGCCTTGAAATTTCTGCTTTCCTCATCGGCATTTAAAGAAAAGTTAAACGAAAAAAACATCTCCCTTTCTGCCGCAAATTCGGTTAATTTTGGCCGGATTATTTTCCAGACAATCTATCACATTCATAGTTACCTGGAGCTTGTCAGGCAGGGTGCAATATCCCTGGGTGAAAAAGTTTATCTGGATGTTCCCAGTGGCAATTTTGGTAATGCGCTGGGCGGCTATTACGCTATGAAAATGGGGCTGCCGGTTGAAAAAATATTAATTGCCTCGAATGAAAATAATATTCTCACCGAATTAATCAACACGGGCCAATATGACTTGCGTGATTCTTCGGTTACGTCAACGACATCACCCGCAATGGATATTTTAAAGTCGTCCAATGTTGAGCGGATTTTATTTGACATGCTAGGCGCCGAACGTACCAGGGCACTGATGCAGCAGTTGGATGAAGAAAAATATTACATTCTCAAAGATAATGAATTAAAACAATTACAGACCATATTTTCAGCAGACTTTTGTACTGACGAAGAAGGCAAAAAATATATTCAGGAAGCTTTTGCAAATGGTTACCTCATGGACCCACACACAGCCACCTGTTTTAAGACCTACGAAACCTGCAGGGAAAAACCACTGAAAACGATTGCCTATTCAACTGCCGAGTGGACCAAGTTTTCACCGACGATTGCGAATGCGCTGACCGGTGAAGTCGACACGCATGATATTGATGCGCTCAAGTCGATTTCCGTTAAAGCAAATATTTCAATACCTGAAATGATTCATTCTCTTTTTGAAAAACCAGTCGCGCAGGAAAGTGTGATCGACAAGGAAAACATTGAAGCAGAAATATTAGCGTTTTTATAGTCTGTTTCTAGGAGCCTGTCGGACTTAGGTGTTCGTAGCGAGGCGAGTGGGAAATCGAGGCCATTTTTTCGATCTTTTGAGGCGAATAGTAGATCTATTTAACGAAAAAGATCGAATAAATGGACCGATTTCCCACCGCCGCAGTAGAATCATCCTAAGTCCGACAGGCTCCTAGCGACATCTGTTTTGGCATGTTGCAAACACTGACTCACAGTTAGAATTTTCCGGATCTGCCTGTTCCTGGCAAAGCTGAATTTGCTGGTTGATACATTGTTGCTGCCTTCCGTTACATTCTGCTTCAGTTCCAAACTCACCCCAAAGGATATAAACCTGTGGGTCATTGAGGCAGGCTTCATGCGCTTCCGCGCATATTACATTCGCTTTTTCGTCACAGTCACTTGCAGAAGTGGCCTGCGTTTTTTTCTGGCAGGCATGGAATTCTTTTTCGCAATTGCTGAGGCAAGACTCAATCCTGATTTGCGCCTGCTGTGCTTGCTGTGCGGCGTCTTTATCTCTAGTGATTTGAGCTTCGTGTTGGGCTTTTTGTTGTGCATCTCTGGCGCGATCGACCTGCTGTTGTTTTTTTAACCGTTGTCTCGCTAAGGCAATATTTTCCTGTAAGTCTCTAGCGCCTGTAATTGCTGGAAATAAGTACCTGGCTTTTTCAAGATGGGCGTCAGCTTTGTCAGGCTGCCCTTTTGTCAGGGCAGAGCGGGCCAGTTCCATATATTTTACAGCAACGACTTCTATGCCCTCGAGTGCAGCCAGGTGATCAGGTTCCAGCTCAAGTATTTCTTTGTATTTTTCTACAGCATTATTGCCGACTGGGGAGGTCAGCCGGAATGCCTTGACGTCTTGTTCTGCGTTGGCGATCAGTTCTTTGATCCTCGCTTCATGGTCCGATTTACGTATTGCTTCAAAAATCCTTCCACGTGATGTATTTGAATCTTCAATCTGGGGGTCTCTGGTTTCGGTATTCTTTTCCTTGTCTAATGTTTTTTCAGGTTCAGTTTCTGTTGTGATTGAAATGCCTGGATCAGTTGCTTTGTCATCCGTTGTAGTACTTGAAACTTCGCTTGTTTTTTCGTTTGTAATTGACCCGGATGGCCAGAAAATAAATAGCAACGATACGATTAAACCGATCCCAAGAACGGGAATGAAATAACGGAGGATGTTATTTCGCCCGTTCTGTGTTGCGGGTATTTTTTTCTCGGCAATGGTGCTTTCTTTTTTATCGTCACCTTGCGCATGCGTTATTTTGTCAGGATCAACAGGTTTTTTGTCTTTGTCATCCGATTTATCTAGTGAGGTGGCAAGCGTGGTTAATAACCGTTTAATATCATAGTCCCAACGGCTATCACTTAACTCAAGTGCGTGCCGGCGTGACAGAGCGGCAATATCATCGGGTAATTCACTGGCCGCTGGCATTTTTGCTCCTTTGACCAGGACGGGAATAATGCGCAGACTACGACGAAGCGCTGACCTGATTTCAATATGAATAAAATCATTTGGATCGTCCAGACGCCGACCATTTTCATCACTGGCTGTTAGCCATTCATCACCGATTACGACAATCAGAACAGAACAGCCTTTTATTTCCTTATCAATCGCTTCGACGAAATCCATACCAGGCTCGATGGTATCGATATCCATAAAAACATATTCTTTCCCTAGTTTTTCATAAAGATGGTCGTACAGTCGGCCAGTATGGCCGGCACTATCGTCGCGCCGATAGCTGATAAATACTGCTGACATTTAAAATGTGCCTTTTGTTATTGATTACTAAAGAATAGAACACAAAACATACTTTGTTGAGAAAAATTAATCAGACTTAGGCGAAGCACGACAAGAGTGCGCGCGTATCATTCGGCATTAAGGATGGCCTGAATAAGTCCGATTGAATTTTTGCGGAGGAAAAATGTTCCGCACGTTTCAC
>DTYI01000040.1 GCA_012961935.1 Thiotrichales bacterium
AATCAAATACCAGTCCGATTTTTGTTGGCTGCCAGAATGTCAGATCTGTGTGTCCGGGACTTTTTCCCTGACGCAGTAACTTCGGTAGCGCAGTTGCCAGCGCCTCTCCCAGCGGATGATGATAATAACTGGCCGCACGTTTGATCAGTTTTAATATTCTGGGTGGAATGATTGCTTCAGTTTCCAGTAGCGCGAGGATGGGCTTGAGCTGATGCCGGGGGATTTTGCTGCTGGCTGTTGTGCCGATGACGATACCAACCAGCTTTTGCCGACCAAAGGAAACCTTCACCCGGCAGCCTGGTTCGAAGCGGTCGATTGGGTTGTCGCCAGGTAGATAATCGAACCAGTCACCGACGGGTGTGGGCAGGGCTACCTGAATGATTTTGTCCTGTTTCTGGCTGACAGACATGGTTTGTTTGGACCGTCCTCTTAAAGTAATTTGTCAGTCATTTTGCTAAGTGATTAAGCGTTAATGTAAATTAACTTCTGTCCACAAAATCTGTGGATAACCTTGTGGGTAAGCTTGTCTGGAAGCTATTTAAGCACATTATTTGTAGCGCTTCCTTTAAATTGACAAGAAAATGAACAATTGATGACATATTATATAAATCAATTAGTTATGGATTTTTTTGCGGATAATCTGGGAAAATTTTAAACAGTCAAAACAGATCTACGCTTTGATGGTCAGAATGTTAATAAGTAAAGGCTAAAACAAGAAAATTTGGTAAATGTCAACAAAAATCATGCCTGAGCGTTATAAAAGGTAGAATAGAAATGTTTTTGCCGATGTAGGGAAGGCCTGAGCAAGTCCGATTGAATTTCGGCGGAGGAAAAATGTTCTGCAGGTTCCGCGAAGCTCGCCGCAATAGCCTGCTATTACGACTCACTTCGTAGAACCCGCAGAAAACAATTGTGACTTGTCCAGACCTTCCCTGGAACCCGGGGAGCGGTTAGCTGAATAACAAAGAGACACTGGAGGGCTTTTTGATGCAGGTAGAACGGCGTGCTTTCAAGGTCGCGCAGATAGCTGTTGGGAATCCAGATGATGCGCTGGATATTTTGCAGGACGCCATGATGAAACTGGTGAAAAAATATGCGCACAAACAATCTGATGAATGGAAGCCGCTGTTTTACCGGATTCTGAATAATCGCATCATGGACTGGCACCGGCAGCGAGGATCGCGGGGCCGATGGATGGTGGCACTTAATCCTTTTCGTAAAGGAGAGGAAGGCGAGGAGTATGATCCGATCACAGCACAGGCCGATGACAAGGCGATTGATCCCGGCCGGCAGCTTGAAGCAGAAGTGGCGGGTGAGGCGGTAGTTGAGGCTGTCAAGGCTTTGCCGCTGAGACAGCAACAGGCATTCATGCTGCGCGCATGGGAAGGAATGAGTGTTAACGAGACAGCAAAATCTATGGGTTGCTCGGAAGGCAGCGTGAAGACCCATTACTCACGTGGCCTCACAAGCCTGAGGAATTCACTGGAGGCACATTATAAATGACTGAAAAAAATGACAAGCTGATTAATGAAATTACACGGGCGCTGGACAGACAGACCAGCGAACTTGATGAAGAAACCTTGCAGGGTATCAGTGCTGCGCGTCGTCAGGCATTGGCTCAGTTAAAAGAACCTGTGCATACTTTTTACTATTGGGGTTGGATGGCAGGCGGCTCTGTTGCGTTTGCCTGTAGCGCACTGATTATTTCTGCTGTTTTATTCCGGCCGGAAATCCCACTTAATTTTTCACCCAAGGGGCTGGAGTTTGAATTAATGGCCAGCCAGGATGATCTGGAATTTTATGAAGAACTTGAATTTTATCGCTGGCTGGATCAGCTGGAAGAGGCTGGGTAAGGTGGTTTTATTTCTATTTGCTTCGCTGTTGTTTGCTGAGGATGAACAACCAAAGGAAATTGATGCCGGCTTGCTGGAATTTCTGGGTGCCTGGGAAAGCGAAGATAAAAACTGGCAGGTTATTCTGGATGAGCGCCTGTGGCAGGAGAATGAAGTTAAGGAAGGGACAGGTGATGAATAAAAAACTTTGCAATGCATTGGCCGGAGCTTTATTGGGTTTTATTGTACTGACTCAGCCTTTACTGGCGGCTCCCACCTGGGAAGAGTTGTCTGCCGGTCAGCAGGAAATTCTGAAATCACTTGAAAAAAAATGGGATACATTGCCGGAAGAAAGACGTGAAAAAATGGCACGTGGTGCTGAGCGCTGGGCAGGGCTGTCCGCAGAGCAACGCAAGCAGGCGCGCAAGCGATTTAAACGCTGGAATAAATTGCCGGAAGACAAACGCAAACGGGTAAAAGAACGTTATTTAAAATTTCTCTCTTTGCCTGAGGCAGAACGCAAACAGTTGCGGAAAAAATATCGCTGGTTTAAACAGTTGCCGCCTGAAAGAAAAAAACGGATTCGCCAACGTTGGAAAAACATGACACCGGAAGAGCGTCAGGCGTTCAGAAAACGCTTAAGGGAAAGGGCGGCTAATCGCAGCAACCGATGAGTTCATGATTTATTAACCCGGCAACCTAATATGTCTGGTTCAGGGTTTCAGGAATACTTCGCATCAAGGCGCGGCTCGCAGGCAATGGTCATTCCATTGTCAAGAGCCGCAACACCGAGGCGG
>DTYI01000041.1 GCA_012961935.1 Thiotrichales bacterium
CCAACATGCGAATATGATAGACCGACTCGACTGGCAATACCGCTACGATGCCATCGCCTTCAATGCCTGTATGCGCGGCTTCCATAATCGAGGCCGCAATTTCATCCACGTGTGTTTTCCCGGTAAATACTTCAACCTGAATGTGTGTGCACATCCAGTCAGACTTGAAAAAATTTGCATATTCACCAAAGCCTTTCACTTTGACGACACTGACACCGCCAACATTCAATTTTCTGAGTATGTCTTCTACGGCTTGAAGACGTTCAGGCCGTATAATTGCCGTCACTTTACGAAATTCCATAAACAACCTCTCTGGTCAGTTATTTAACTATTTTATTTTTTAAGTTCCCGCTTACGTCGCTCGAATTCATCTTCATCAATCTCACCTCGAGCATAGCGTTCCTTCAAAATATCCTGGGCTGACTTCTGCTTGTTCGTTGACTGATTTTCGTTACTGGCAGCCGACTTTACGGCCCATAAAACCACAACGATTAATACAATCCAGAACAACCACATAACACCTCCTCCCAACCAGTGCCCGTCAACCATTTGCGTTTCTCCTCACGAATCTCTTTCAGGTATACAAAACGTCGAATCAGGAATGTACACCCACGACTTCCGAAAAAGCCGTGGGTGCCTAACCATCATTTCAGTTCATTAGTCATCTTCACCATGGTGGTCAATTTTTTCTTCAACCCGAGTAGCTTTCTGAGGCGAACAGTTGCCTCCCATTTTTTCCATCATGGCCATCTTCTCGTGCATTTTTCCCTTGTGCGCTGCAAACATTGCTTTACGCTTTGTACTGTCTTCTGTATTGATAATTGTCTCCATTTCAGTCTGCATATTATTCATCATGGTATGCATATCCATTTTCCCACCACCTTTGCCATGCATTCCCTGGGGGCCAGCAAAAGCAGCAAATGAAAGAGCCAGACCAAGCGTTGTTGCAATCAGTAAATTTTTAGCTTTCATGATATTTCTCCAATTAAAAATGTTTGTTTCAATAAGCTAGATAACTAGCTTGCAAGCATTCTAAAACCTGTGTGTAACGCACAGGTCAAGACCTTTTTATCCCTTTTAATGCGCATGTGGTTTTTCCGTAACAGCTTCACGTTCAGAGTCGTCTGCTTCATCACCATGTGAATGCGAATGACCATCTCCACCACCAGCTTCAACTTCAGGCAGAGACATAACACCCAGACCATAACGGTAAACCGCTTCTCCGCCATGCCAGCCAGTACTCGCCAGCAAACCACCGGCAATCACCGCGATGAGGATAAACATAGGGCCTGGTCTTTTGGCTCCTTTAAAATATTGACGCAACGACCACAACGCCAGAACGATAAAAACAGCTAACGTCACCAGCGCCCAGTTGCGATGTTCCGTCATGGCCGCGTGTGAGGGCGTGTCATGCGCGACACTGTTATAGGCAAGCCAGCCTGCAATTGCCGTGGCAATCGCAAATAAGGTGCCCAGCCACAGACATCCTTTCGCCATGGTCAGACATGCAGGCTCCCACGGATGCCCAGGCCTGATAACCACAAGCGCAAGATAAAAAAGCACTGCTGTGGACAGCAGCCCGATTGTGAAATGCACCAGTATCGGATGCCAGTTTGGAATGATTTCAATCATTGCCTTGCTCCATTTCGTTTTTCCCAACGCTGGTATATTTCATCCGGCCAGAGACTCTGGAACCAGGCAATGACCGCCAGTTTTTCATCTTCATTTAATTTGTCCCGGAACCCCGGCATGACGCCACCCAGGGGAACCCCGCCCCGGTCGATGGTTCGCATCAACAGCGGCAGGGGGTGATGCCAGGCATGAGCACTTCCATTCAACGGCGGTGGTGGATAGCTGCCATCTGCTAACGGCTTTTTCCAGTCGCGGGCCAGACCCTGAGCTTTGTCGCCATGACAACCCGCACAATTTTCCTGAAACAATTCTCCTCCCTGGGAAACTTGCTCAGCACTGTACCAACGTGGGCTGTCTAAAGTAGATTTCTTACTTGTCTCGATCGACTCACTCTGACCATTACAGGCGGTAAGCAGAACGGATAATATTGTTATTTGTAATAATTCTTTCATATTTTTTTCCTTCTATCGTGCATCGTAAACAGAGGTATTACCCTTTGTATCAAAAGCCAAAATTTTGTAGGGCCTGGGGTTTGGCCCTTCCATGCCAGGCGAGCCAACTGGCATACCTGGTACTGCAATACCCTTGATATCGGGATGTTCCTTGAGAAGCCGCTTGATGACATCGGCAGGCACATGACCTTCCACCAGATAATCTCCGACCAGGCCGGTATGACAGGCCCTGAGTTCTGGCTTAATGCCGTGCTGTTTTTTGATTGCCGGCAGATCGTTATGATTTTTCACAACAACCTGGAACCCGTTTTGTTGCAAATGTGAAATCCATTTTGCACAGCAACCGCAGGAACGGCTTTTGTACACGGTAATTAACGGCCCACTTTCCGCATCCGGGGACAGCAGGGTCAGGCCTGCAAAAAGCGTAGCCAATAACCCGATACTGGCAAGCCCCCAGATGGCAGTGCGGACAGGCGACTTATTGGGTTTAAATAAACGTCTAGACATAAAAAAACTCCTCCGGCGAACATTCACCAGATTTTGTGTGGGCACGAAAACTTTCTGCGTTACCCGGAAGAACTGAGGAGGTTGGTGTGGCCGGAAGGCCACACCCATAAGCGCTAGTCAGTACCATGCCCTGATCCCTGCTACAAACTGTGTATCCTCTATTTCCTGGCCATCTGCCTCGGCGAAGTCTGCGGTATTGCCGAATTTTTTCATCCAGTTCACGCCGATATAGGGCGCAAACTCGCGGCGGATTTCGTAGCGCAGCCTCAGCCCAAGTTCCAGATCAGAGAAACCAGAACCCACACCCCGCTCTGCATCATCGTCCGTGTACAGGTTGACCTCGACCTCTGGCGAGAGAATCAACCGCTGCGTAAACAGCAATTCATACTCCGCCTCCAGCCGCAGGTTGGTCTGGCTTTCATCACTGATGAATGCAGTGGCTTCGACTTCGAAAAAATATGGCGCAAGTCCCTGTACGCCGATGGCCAGCCAGTCCTGATCTGGGTCAGGCTTGAAGTCCTTGCGCCAGCCAACCTGGAAATCCCAGTAGGGCGCTATGGCGCGGCTGTAGAGCAATTGCAGTTCGTTTTCTTCGGTCTCACCGTCCACCCGTTCAATCTCCGACTTGATCCAGAGTTTGTTCAGATCCTTGCCAATCCATAACTGACCGTCGAACACCAGCGGGTCAGGCCCGTCGGTGTTGCGAATTTCGAACTGGTCGATCTTGACAAAAGTCAGCAGCGGGTCGTCTTCCATACCGGCAGATGCCTGGAAGGATGCTGTCAACAATGCCAGCACTGATATGATTTTTTTGTTCATGATTTTCTCCTCAGGCAACAATGACTTCACGGAACATGCCAGGCATGTGATAGATCAGGTGACAGTGATAAGCCCACGGCCCCATCGCGTCAGCGGTTACCAGATAACTTATCTTGGCGCCAGGCTGCACGATGACAGTATGTTTGCGTGGAATATGCCCACCGTCACCGGTCTCCATGTCGCTCCAGAGTCCATGCAGATGAATGGGATGATTCATCATCGTGTCGTTCACCAGTGTGATGCGCAGGCGTTCGCCATATTTCAGCATCAACGGATCCGCATCGGCAAAACGGATGCCGTTCATCGACCACATATAGCGGCTCATGTTGCCGGTCAGATGGAGGATGACTTCGCGCTCCGGTTCGCGCGGGTCCGGCGTGTTGTGGAGATTGAACAGATCGGCATAGGTCAGTACACGGCGGCCGTTGTCACGTAAGCCGACGCCGGGATCGTCCAACCGGTATTGCGGACCGTCAGCGCGCATATCAACATGCGGCCCATACTCGGTCGAAACATGCTTCAGCGGCGCACTGCTACCAAAACCAGCGCTGCCCGAACCCATCTTTGCCTCGGGCTGATTCATGCCAGTCATGTCATGTTGGCTGTGATCCATTTTCGAGTGATCCATCTCTGGCATTTTGTGCTGGCTGTGGTCCATCTTCGAGTGATCCATGTCACCCATGTCAGACTTTCCAGGGCTCATTTTTGAATGATCCATGCCACCCATGTCGTGCCCCATTGCTGCATGGTCCATGCCGGCCATGTCGTGCGCCATCCCCATGTCGCCGTGGGTCAGAATGGGTGCTGGATCCATCGTCGGCACTTCTGCCTTGAGCGCCAGGTCTGGTGTCAGCGTGCCACGGGCAAAACCGGTTCGATCAATCGCCTGGGCAAAAATGGTATAGGCGCTATCGTCTTTCGGCTCGACGATAACGTCATAAGTCTCAGCCACACCCAGACGAATTTCGTCGACCGTGACCGGCTGCACGTACTGTCCGTCCGCCGCAACCACCGTCATTTTCAGACCCGGAATACGCAGATCGAAAAACGTCATCGCTGCAGAATTGATAATTCGCAGCAGCACCTTTTCGCCGCGTTTGAACTGGCCCGTCCAACCCTTCGCCGGGGTCTGGCCGTTCATCAGGAAGGTGTAGGTGTAACCCGTAACATCAGAAATATCCCGATCGCTCATGCGCATCTGATTCCACATCTTGCGCGCGTTCCAGGTCGCCTTGACGCCTTTGTCCTTTATCTCGCGCATCAGCTCGGGCACGGTGCGCTCGCGGAAATTGTAGTAGTGGCTGAGCTTTTTCAGCTTGGCGTAAATGCGGTTGGGATCTTCGTCCGACCAGTCCGATAACTGCACCACGTATTCACGGTCGAAGCTGAATGGGTACGGTTCTTTCGGTTCGATGACAATCGCACCGTAGGCGCCAGTCTGCTCCTGAAAACCGGAATGGCTGTGATACCAGTAGGTGCCGCTCTGGTTCACTGGAAACTGATAGGTGAACGACTCGCCCGGCTTGATGCCTTTGAAACCCTCACTGATATGCGGCACACCATCCTGCGAGCTGGGCAGAATGATGCCGTGCCAGTGAATCGAGGTGTCCTCTGCCATCTGGTTGTTGACCTTGAGTGTCACCGTATCACCTTCGCGCCAGCGCAGAATCGGTGAAGGGATAGAACCATTTATCGCCGTGGCGACACGCTCCCGGCCGGTAAAATTCACCGTTGTGGGGCTATAGGTCAGATCGAACCGCGTACCACGCAGGGTTTGCGGCGATTGCATTTGCGGCGTGCCCGTACCGGACCAGGCCAGGGAAGACCCCAGTCCCAACCCGAGGCAGGTGCCGCCATAAGCCAGGCCCTGCACAAAGCGGCGACGGCTTAAAGAAAATGTCTCCTGTGTTTCAGGATGACTCGAAAAATCCTGGCGGCCTCGCCGCGCAGAACGAAAATGCTTGTTTGACATGTAAATACTCCATAGAACTTTCTGGAAACCCGTGTTATCTCCCAACACCAAAGGCAGGGAAATTCAACGTGGTAAAACGAGAGAATTGTCTATGAAGTAAAGGCTGGCGGTCGCAGCAGAGGCGAAATAAATCTTGAACTAAACCAGACATCTCGCCGATGAATGGTGTCGAGCGAGTCGTGGATAGAAATGGAGGCAAGAGACTGGAATACAACACCTGTCGTACAGGCCGAACAACTAACGCAGCAATTGTCGGAGCAGCTGGTCATGTTGCCATCGTGGCAGGGCATATCGGCTGTCTCACCCGACATTGCATGATGCGGTTGCACCAGCTCCTGCTGATCTCCAGTGCTCATTTGCATACAATCAACCGCCCAGGCGGTCGTCACTGTGCTGAGCGCCAGTAACAAAGATAGCAGCAATATGAAAATCGAACGTCGCATTAACTCTATTACAGTTCATCTAAAAACTTTTTGCAAGTCACATCGTATTACTCCTGTCATGGTTTCTATCAGCAGCCAGTTTTGCAACCAACAGTTTATCTTGCCGAGAAGGTGTTGTCGGTGTGAACTATACTAAAATTTAAAGATGGAATAAGTTGCGTGCATCAGATGCCGTTTTTCAAGGGACAGCAAGAGGCGGTAGCCTTACATGAGCCTGATTTTTCTGAGCCACAGCAGCCAAGATAACGAGCATGCCGAAAAGCTCGCCACCTGGCTGAGAGAAAAACAACAACGTTCGATATTTCTCGACTTTGATCCTGCCGCAGGCATTCCAGCCGGCCACGATTGGGAAAAAGAACTCTATAGTCAATTACGGCAATGTCAGGCCGTCATTGTCCTTTGCAGCAAGCACTCGATGGATTCGGAATGGTGTTTTGCAGAAGTCATGTTCTCCAAGGCGCTGGGCAAACATATCTTTCCTGTCAGACTGGACCAATCGACGATATGGCCGATTCTGAGCAGCCTGCAGATCACCGACTTCACGGCCAATATTGAAGAAGGTCTCGAGCGCCTCTGGCGTGCAATGATGCTGAAGGGACTTGATCCCAAAAGCATTTTTGACTGGGACGGAAGTCGGCCACCCTATCCCGGGCTGCCCGCTTTTGAGGAAGGAGATGCCGCTATCTTCTTCGGTAGAGAAGAAGAAATACACGAGGTGATTGCCGAGTTAAACCTGTCTCGGCAATTGGGCGACGCGCGAATGATGATACTCGAGGGCGTCTCCGGCAGCGGCAAATCCTCCCTGCTTCGCGCGGGAGTGATCCCACGCCTGAAAAACGATCGCAACAACTGGATTGTTGTCGAGCCTTTCAGGCCTCTCAGCAACCCGCTGCACGAATTGACAGTTGCGCTGAAAAAAACGCTATCGCGTTACCAGACCAGCGACGAACTGATGACTGATATCGGGGAAATTATTACTGCGTTTGAAGCTCGAAACCCATCGACAGATTTATTGAATCGGGCTGCGCAAATACTGCAGTCGGCAGACGCAGATCACCAGTCAACGGTTGTTTTGATCATCGATCAGTTTGAAGAAATACTGGTGCCGGAGCAGAACGATGAAATAGCGTATTTCACACAACTTCTGTCCAGCAGCCTGTCCGCTGTGGACTGTGAGTTTCTCCTGATTGCCACTATGCGCGCCGACTTCCGTGGACAGTTTGAGGTGCATCCTGAACTGGGGCGCCTCCCCTTCAAAACCTACCCGGTCATCCCACTGAAGATTGACGCATTTGAAAAAATCATCACAGGCCCCGCCGAACTTGCCGGCCTTGAGCTGGAGTCCGGCCTCGTCTCCGCCATGATTCAAGATATCGAAACAAGAAATTCACTGCCGTTGCTTGCATTCACGCTGAGGGAATTATGGAATCGATATGGCAGCGATAAAATATTTACCATCTCGGAGTACAGGGAAAAGCTGGGCGGCATCAACAACGCAGTGGCAAAAGTCGCTGAACTGGTACTGCGGGCAAATGCGCCCTCCGGTAAACAACTTGAAGAGGTGCGCGCTGCATTTGTTTCGCTGGCCAGAATCAATGAAGAAGGTCAGTACGTGCGCCAACCACAACTGTGGGATGACTTGCCGAAAGGCAGCCATCGAGTCATGGAAGACTTTGTCGACAAACGACTGCTGGTTTCACGTATCGATGAAAATAATTCACAACGGCTGACCGAGGTTGCACACGAAGCGCTGTTTCAAACCTGGACCAGGCTCAAACAATGGCTCGATGCAGAAAGAGGTTTCCTGGAGTGGCGGCACCGACTGCAAACAGAAATCGCGGATTGGGAACATGTCAATCAGGATAAGGGAGCGCTGTTAAGGGGGGCAACGTTGAATGAAGCGCTGACCTGGCTCGAAAAAAAATCCAGTCAGCTTAGAGAAAAGGAACAGATATTCATTCAGAAAAGCAGGCATCGCAGAACGCGGCTGAGGACACTTGTTACCTCCACCGGAATTATTTCTATCCTGGCCATATCCGCATCAGCTGTGATTGCATTCGTGCAGCGAAACGAGGCGATAACCCAGCTTGCAAACAATTACTGGTTTAGCGGTGTCGACGAGCGCGATGATAAAAAGAATACATTGAAAGCCAGCCATTATTTTATGCACTCCGCCAGCGTTTCCAGAAAACACAACAAACAAGATGCTGACGGCACTTTTCTTGCGGGCCACTTTCTCAATGGAGAGTTAAAACTCGTCACTATTATTGAAGACCCGTCCAACAAGCCGGACTGGTTTGAATTGACAGGATCCTGCCCTGACAACGGCAATAAACTAAAAACTGTTTACAAGGAAGGCCGGATTTATCTGCCAGGAAATACGGATACCAGTGAACATAAATTTGTGCGCTGCGCGGTTTACGGTCCTGATCGAAAAAAAATACTCTCGTGGGGGGACGATCACTTTTTAAGAGTCTGGACTGACACAGGTGAGAAACTTTTAGATATCAAACACAACAATGTGCATGGCGCAATTTTCAATCCAGACCAGTCGAAAATTCTTAGCTGGAGTCAGGACAACACGGCAATGCTTTGGGATGCACACAATGGACAACGTCTGTCACCCGAGATGTTGCATGAGGACCCCATAAAAGTCGCGGCTTTCAGCCCGGATGAAGCATTCATCGCAACCAGTGATGACAAAAAAAATATCCGCAAATGGAAAATACAGGGAGCACGACCTCTCACCCTGCTCCCGGGCAACAAGGAGACATCAGAGCTTCTTGAAAATGCCGCCTGGAATGCTTCCTGCCAGGATAAAGAAGGGAAGGCCATTTACAGCGGCCCTCATGACTGGAAAAACCCACGGCTTTTTGAACCTGAAGAGTATATTTTTGGATGTGATTTCCATCCTGTCAC
>DTYI01000042.1 GCA_012961935.1 Thiotrichales bacterium
AGAGCTGATTCCTCATAAAACCAGCCTGGACGAAGACATGCTGGAAGAAGAACGGCGTCTTGCTTATGTCGGGATTACGCGCGCACAAAAAACGCTGGCTTTTACTTTTGCAAAAAAACGCCAGCGGTATGGCGAAATAGTTGAATGTGAACCAAGCCGGTTTTTAAATGAATTACCTGAGCAACATATCGAATGGGATGACCCCAATAAGAAGAATCCGGAAGAACAGAAAGAAACAGGACGGGCGTATTTAAACGGTCTGAGGGATATGCTGACGTGACACCCAGATAAATCACACAACCCATGTCTATAAAAATCGAAGAAAACGCCTCACTTAAAAATTTAAACAGCTTTGCAGTGGAGGCGTGTTGTCGTTATCTGGTACGCCTGAAAAAACCAGAACAGCTTAAGGAAATTCTGGCCGACCCACGGTTTGAAAAACTGCCTCGCCTTATTCTGGGAGGCGGCAGTAATATTCTTTTTCGGCAAGATTTTCCAGGTTTTGTCATTCAGGTAAAAAACAGGGGTATTCAATTACTCTATGAAGATGATGTTCATTATTTTGTGCAAGCCGCAGCCGGGGAAAACTGGCATGCGTTTGTGCAACACTCCCTTAAACAAGGTTGGGCCGGACTGGAAAATTTGTCATGCATTCCTGGCACGGTCGGCGCTGCGCCGATACAAAATATTGGTGCCTATGGGGTGGAACTGGAAGAACGTTTTCATGCACTGAATGCTATCGACCTGACGACAGGTGAAGCAATAACCTTCGACCGGGATGCCTGCCAGTTCAGTTATCGGGACAGCCTTTTCAAAAAAAACCGGGATCATTATCTGGTTACCGACGTTACATTTAAATTACCAAAAAACCCCAAATGGAAGCTGGATTATGCAGGCATCCATGAGATGCTCGATGATACAAAACCCGTTTCTGCCAGAGCAATCAGTGATGTGGTGTGTCAACTCCGACAGAAAAAATTACCCGACCCGACCCTCATCGGCAACGCCGGCAGTTTTTTTAAAAATCCACTTGTTTCCGACGACAGGTTCCAGATGTTAAAAGCAGATTTCCCAGATATGCCTGCCTGGCCACAGAGCGATGATTTAATTAAGCTCTCGGCAGCCTGGTTGATCGAACAATGTGGCTGGAAAGGCAAACGCTACCGTGATGCTGGTGTGTCTGAAAACCATGCTTTAGTGCTGGTCAACCACGGCAACGCAAGCGGCGATGAAATCTGGCACCTGGCCGAAGCGATTATTCATTCTGTAAAAGAAAAGTATGAAATCATCTTGCAGCCCGAACCGCTTATCCTGTGACAGGCTGTTGAACAAACACGTGCTATCAATTGTCTATAATACAAAATATGGCTAACAATAATGTGGAGAACACTATGAAGAAAACCATTTTTGCAATTTCAGTTTCACTGGCTCTCGCCGGCTGTGCTGCAGATGACCCGCATAAGCGGGCAAAAACCGGCGCGGCAATTGGTGCTATTGCAGGTGCCGTTCTGGGGCATCAGGTGCATGACAGCAGAGGCCGTTATGTCGGCGCTGTCGGTGGCGCGCTTGCGGGTGCTGCAGTGGGTAATTATATGGACAAACAACAGGCGGAACTGGAGCGTAAACTGGCAGAAGAACGACGCCAGCACGAAATCGAGATTCAGCGCCTCAACGATGAAACCCTGAAACTTAACCTGAGCAGCGAAGTCACTTTCGATGTCAACAGCGACAGGATTAAACCCGGCTTCAAAGGCAGCCTGAACAAACTGTCCACTGTGCTGAGCGATTATGATAAAACTGTTGTCCATGTGATCGGACACACAGACAGCACAGGTGCTGCCAGTTACAACCAGAGCCTTTCTGAGCGTCGCGCCCAGGCTGTAAAAACCTATCTGGCGTCTCATAATGTCAGCTCAGAGCGTGTCCGCACGGAAGGCCGTGGTGAGAGTGAACCCATCGCCAGTAACGCTACATCAGATGGCCGTCAAATGAATCGGCGCGTGGAGATATTTCTTAAACCTGTCAAGGAAGGCTCAGAAGCACAGGCATTTGAATCGCCTCGTTATTAGAGGTGCCCTTAAAACACTTCCACCAATACAAAAGCCGCTCACTGAGCGGCTTTTTTTGATACTGCTGTTTAATTAAACACAGCCGGTAGGTTTCGGCAAACCACCATACTTTGTAATCGGCTTCATCGGACCAGTTCTCCAGATCTTGAATAATTTCTTCTGGTCTTCGCCGATAAATTTTGAAAACTTTCGGATCGGCGGCACGACCATTTCAGTATCGTAATATTCACGCGCCTTTACAATCTGATTCCATTTCTCATCGTCCAGATCAATACCATCTTCCGCCGCCATTGCTCGTGCAATTTCAGGCGTCCAGTCATTCATATCGCGCAAGTAGCCATCACCATCGCGTTCGGGAAGTTCTACACTCATTCTTTTCTCACGTTATTTAAAAACATGGCTTATCTTATCGCATGTCGGCGACAAGCAGAAATAACATAAATTACCTAGGGTTTTACTAGGTTATTTCCACGAATTAAGAACTGGCCCGCTTCCATTTTGTCTCACCCGCGCCATCTTCTAACACAATCCCCGCTTCTGTTAGCTGATCACGAATCTCATCGCTACGGGCAAAGTTTTTTTCCTGCCGTGCCTGTTGGCGTTCAGCAATCAGTTGCTCGATGGTTTCATCGCTTA
>DTYI01000043.1 GCA_012961935.1 Thiotrichales bacterium
CACACAAACCGGCAGAATGTTTGCCGGTCTTCATGAAATATACGGGCTAAACATGGCTAACGGCGACACGGGATTTGCGAACAGGCAGTGGCTGCACCGCTGGCACATTGACTGGGTTTTGCTATTGGGGTTACTGCTGCTGATGGCTTTGGGTATGACGGTGCTTTATAGCGCATCCGGTCAGGATATCGCGTTTGTAAATCGACAACTTGTCCGCCTCGGCATCGGACTGCTCGTTATGTTCGCGGTGGCGCAGGTGAATGTGCACTGGCTGCGTTTGTCGTCCCGCGCGCTTTATATCGTCGGTGTCATCATGCTGGTGCTGGTTTTACTGGTTGGCGATGTCGGCAAGGGTGCGCAACGCTGGCTGGATCTGGGCATTTTGCGTTTTCAACCATCGGAAATCATGAAACTGGCCATGCCGATGATGATTGCCGTTTACTTCGCTGACCGGCGCTTGCCCCCTACTCTGGGTGAAACAATTATCGCAGCCATTCTGGTAGCCGTACCAATGGGGTTGATTATCAAACAACCCGATCTCGGCACAGCCTTGCTGGTCGGCAGCGCCGGTATCATCGGTATATTTTTTGCGGGACTGAAATGGCGCATTTTGCTGGCTATCATGGCGATTATTTCCGCAGCTGGCCCATTGCTGTGGCATTTTATGCATGATTACCAGCGTCGCCGAGTGATGACTTTTCTGAATCCCGAATCCGATCCGCTGGGTGCGGGTTACCATATTATTCAGTCAAAAATCGCGATCGGCTCAGGCGGTCTTTATGGTCGTGGCTGGCTCAACGGCTCACAGGCACAACTCCAGTTCCTGCCCGAGCGAACAACCGATTTCGTATTCTCGGTCTACGGCGAAGAGTTTGGTTTTCTGGGCGTGCTGGTATTGTTTGCGCTCTACCTTTTTATCGTCGTGCGCGGCTTCATCATCGCCTTCCACGCCCAGGATACCTTCGCCCGATTGCTGGCAGCCACGATCAGCATGACCTTCTTCGTGTACTTCTTTGTCAACGTTGGTATGGTCTCCGGCCTGTTACCCGTTGTGGGTGTACCACTACCCCTGGTGAGTTATGGTGGCACGTCAATGGTGACCTTGATGGCAGGCTTCGGTATGCTGATGGCCATACAAACTGAAAGACGACTCATAATCAAATAATGCGAAAAATACTCCTTATCTCTTTAATCGCCGGCATGTCTCAGCTGCCTGTCAATGCAATGGGCAAATCCGGCGTTATCCAGCGTGGTGATTACCTGCAGCGCCCGGAAGTGCAATCCTTCATCGCCGAGCTGGTAAAAAACCATGAATTTTCTGCTCTGGAACTTCAGGGCATACTTGGACAGGCCAAAAAATCTCAGAAAATTATCGATTTAATATCAAAACCTGCCGAAGGCAAACCCTGGCATGAATACCGGAAAATTTTTCTGGGCAAAAAACGCATTAATGCCGGTGTCGAATTCTGGAAAGAAAACGAAGAAACGCTGGAAAAAGCTGAAATACTTTACGGCGTGCCACCTGAAATCATCGTCGCTATTATCGGTGTGGAAACTTTTTATGGCACCCGGATGGGAACGTTCCGGGTACTGGACGCCTTGATGACACTGGGGTTTGATTATCCACCCCGAGCAAAGTTCTTCCGTTCTGAGCTGGAGCAGTTTTTATTGCTCAGCAAAGAAGAATCTCTCGAACCCCAGAAACCAAAAGGCTCTTATGCCGGGGCTATGGGAATGGGACAATTTATTCCCAGCAGCTATCGCAACTTCGCGATCGATTTTGACGCTGATGGAAAACGTGATATATGGCATAATCCTGCAGATGGTATTGGCAGCGTCGCCCATTATTTTCACAAACACGGCTGGCTGCCTGAACAACCGATTGCTAAACGCGCCACGGTGACAGGTGATGCCTGGAAAAAACTCGACAGTGACAAACTCAAACCGGAATATTCACTTCAGGAAATCCAGAAGCATCAGGTCAAGCCATCAGAAAAAATTACAGATCCTGGGAAGCTTAGTTTTATTGAACTTGAAGGAAAGCATAATAAAGAATTCTGGATCGGTCATGAAAATTTTTATGTCATCACGCGCTATAACCACAGTAAAAAATATGCCATGGCTGTTTTTCAGCTGAGTCAGGAAATACAAAAAAAATATCGGAACAAAAAATAACCTGTGAGATAAGGAGAAGCTTATATGAAAGTGTATCAATTGCTACTTGTGTTGGCTCTGTTGTTACTTATCCAGAGTTGTGGATTGTTACAACAAAAAGATCGTGCGGGCCGAGAATTGTCTGAGGCAGAAATTGCTGCTATTCAGGATGCCGTGCCTGTGAATGAAGTGCTGGCAAAAAGTGGTAACCCACAAAGCTACGAAGTAAATGGACGGACATATCATGTGATGAAAAATGCACAGGGTTTTGTTCAGCATGGCAAAGCCTCATGGTATGGAAAAAAGTTTCATGGCCGCCGCACTTCGAGCGGTGAAACCTATGACATGTATAAAATGACGGCTGCGCACAAAACGCTGCCACTACCCACCTACGTGCGCGTCACCAATCTGGAAAACCAACGCAGTGTAGTACTGAAAGTAAATGACCGGGGGCCGTTTGTGACAGGCCGAGCGATTGACCTGTCCTATGTGGCAGCAAGAAAACTGGGGATCGTTGGGGATGGTACAGCCAATGTTGAAATACGCGCCCTCGAACCCGGGCAAACCAACCACTCTGAAGTCGTTATGTCGACCGTAGAGGACATGCAACCACTGGACACGATACCCGTCACTGAAACACTACCGGTTAATACGCCAGTAGACCCCGTAGCAAAGACTACCCCAACAAAACCGCCTGTCTCGGATACAGGCATTTTTCTGCAAGTCGGCGCTTTCAGTCTGATGAATAACGCTGAGCGGTTACGCCTACGTATGGAAGATATGCAAAGCCACCCGGTCAACACGATTACCTCAAGAACGGCAAAAGGAGAATTGCACAAGGTCAGAATCGGCCCTTTTTCTTCTGACGCCGAGTTAAAGAAAATACAGAATCTGTTGCGAGGTAAAGGCCACCGGCAGTTTAGAAAAGTCGGCATTTAAGGAACCGGCATCAACTATTTATGTCTACCATAACTTACATAATTCAAAGAAAGTAATGATGGAAAAATATTTTGTGATTTTAACTGTTCTACTGTTGATCGGCAGCGCAGAAATTTATGCGATTGATGTGCCCACGCCAACCGCACCAGAACTGAAAGCAAAAAGCTATTTACTCGCCGACTTTAATAGCGGCCAGTTAATTGTTGAAAAAAATCCGGATGAAAGAATTGAGCCAGCCAGTATCACCAAGTTAATGACGGCCTATATTATTTACCTGGCATTGGCCGATGGCAGCATAAAAAAGACTGATCTGGTCAACATCAGTGAAAAAGCGTGGCGCATGGAAGGATCGCGTATGTTTGTCGAGGTTGGCAAACAAATAACAGTCGAAGAATTAATGCGCGGCGTGATTATTCAATCCGGAAATGATGCTACAGTAGCACTGGCAGAACATATTGCCGGCACCGAAAATGCCTTTGCCCAGATCATGAATGCACAGGCTAAATCTCTCGGCATGACTGGCAGTAATTTTACCAACAGCACAGGCTGGCCTGACGAAAATCACTACATGACTGCACGAGACATTTATATCTTGTCCCGTGCAATAATTCGTGATTTTCCTGAGCATTACAAAATGTATAAGGAGAAAGAATTTACATTCAATAATATTCCGCAATATAACCGCAACAAATTACTCTGGCAGGATGCAAGTGTTGACGGCCTGAAAACCGGCCACACAGAATCAGCCGGCTATTGTCTGGTTGCTTCAGCCGCAAGAAACAACATGCGCCTGATTTCTGTTGTTATTGGCGCTGACAGCGAGAAATCCCGCGCCGAACAAAGTAAGGCTTTGTTGAATTATGGTTTCCGTTTTTTTGAAACTCGTCCACTTTATAAAGCAGGACAACCATTAGCAGAAATACGCGCCTGGAAGGGTGAGCCTAAAAACTTGTCACTAGGGTTAAGTGAAGATTTATCTATAACCTTCCCTAAAGGAAAATACGAACAACTCGACGCCTCAATGGATCGACCTGAATCCATCGAAGCGCCTGTTTTGGCCGGACAGGAAATTGGAAAGGTCAGTATTAAACTGGATGGCGTCACACTGCTTGAAAAACCACTGACTGCATTAGTTGAAGTCAAACAGGGCAGTCTGTGGCGCCGTCTGATTGATACTGTCCTGCAATTTTTTGCCTGACATGAACGACTCTGAAGGCATTGTTTTTCTGCACGGCAAATTAATGCCGGCTGAAAAAGCCTGCGTATCCGTTTTTGATCGCGGATTTTTGTTTGGCGATGGTGTTTACGAAGTCATACCTGTTTATGCAGGAAAGCTTTTCCATCTTGCCGCGCATTTAAAACGCTTATCCCACAGCCTTGCGGAAATACAGCTGGATAATCCCTATGATGAAGCAGCCTGGGTAAAAATTCTGCAAACGCTGGTTGAAAAAAATGGCGGCGGTGACCTGGCTGTTTATTTGCAGGTAACCCGTGGCGTAGCTAACCGTGATCATGCTTTTCCTGATGCAACCTGCAGTACAGTTTTCGCCATGGCTAATCCGCTCAAACCGGTCGCCGATGAAATTTTACAAAATGGTGTTAGCGCCATAACGTTGACTGACAACCGCTGGCTGCGTTGCGATATTAAATCCATCGCCCTGCTGGGAAACGTGCTGTTGCGCCAGCAGGCAGTTGAGGCAGATGCGACCGAGGCAATATTAATTCGTGACAACCTGGTAACAGAAGGTGCCGCCAGTAATTTTTTCATGGTACAAAATAATGAAATCATTACACCGCCCAAAAGCAACCTGATTTTGCCAGGGATCAGCCGAGATATTGTGCTGGATCTGGCAGCAAAAAATAATCTCAATACAAGAGAGTCTGACGTCAGCGAACAAATGCTTCGTCAGGCCGATGAAATCTGGTTGACCAGCTCGACGAAAGCCATATTGCCGGTTACAAAGCTGGACGGACAATTAGTCGGTTCAGGAAAACCTGGTGAAGTATGGAAACAAATGCATCATCTATATCAACAGCATATAGATCAATTACACACTTAACATGACTGAAAATTCAGAAGACAGTCCACTGAAGTTTCCCTGTGAGTTTCCGATTAAAATCATGGGTCGTGACGAAGAGGCGCTGCATATTGAAATCAGTGAAATTTTCACCCGCCATGCGCCGGACACAAAAGCCGAAAACATAAAGCGCCGCCTAAGCAAGAAAAAAAATTATGTTAGTGTTACCGTCACCATTAATGCAACCAGCCGCGAGCAACTGGATAATATTTATCGCGAGCTGACCGCCTCTAAATACACACTTTTTGTGCTTTAAGATATTCTAAAACAGTGTCTATAGAAATCATTGACCTGGGAACACAAGATTATCAATCTGTCTGGCAACACATGCGAGATTTCACGGACACGCGCACAAACAAAACCAACGACCAACTCTGGATTGTCGAGCACCCCTCTGTTTTCACTTTAGGCCAGGCCGGAAAACCTGAGCATGTTCTGAACCCGGGGGACATTCCTGTCATCCAGACGGATCGTGGCGGCCAGGTGACCTATCATGGCCCAGGTCAACTTGTTATTTATTTAATGGTTGATTTGCGTCGTCGAAAACTGGGGGTACGGCAACTGGTCAACCTCATCGAGCAGGCTATTATCAAAACGTTGTCTGATTACAACATTGAGAGTAAAACTCGGCCCAATGCACCCGGTGTTTATGTGGATGATGCAAAAATTGCAGCACTGGGTTTGCGGGTACGAAAAGGCTGTAGTTACCACGGCCTCAGCCTTAATGTTGATATGGACCTGGAGCCATTCAGTCGAATTAACCCCTGCGGATTTCCCAATCTTTCCGTTACACAGATTTCAGAATTAAGTACGAAAAAAACATTTTCTGAAGTATCGGATCACCTTACTCAAAGATTAATAATACTGATGGATTAACACCACGCTGCTCCCCGCCTGACTATACTCAGATGTAGATAGCAGGATTATCAGGAGCTGGTCATGAAACATATAGTCTTTTTTATTTGTACTTTTATTTTAATGCTTTTTCCAGCACTACTGGTTGCCGAAGCGCGCGTCGTTAATACACCTTATGAAAACCCTAAAGTTGTTTTTGATTTTTATCTCGATGACCCACAAAAAATCGGGCCCGCACTTTACTGGGTTCGCTCTTTGATGAATCCTTTAATGAACGACCCTTATGGTATTGACCCTGAATTTATGGATATTGTGGTGGTCATCCACGGCACAGAGATTGTCACCGTTGCGAAAAAAAATCACGCCAAATACAAGGAGGTGGTCGGGCGTATGCAGTATTACGCAGGGTTTGGTGTGGAATTTAAAGTTTGCGGGCTTGCTGCCGATGACTATGATTATGCCGCAAAAGACTTCTATGAATTTATTGATCTGGTACCATCAGCCATTACTGAGCTGGCGCACTGGCAACAACAAGGCTACGCATTAATTGCTCCAAATGTAATGGACAAAAAGTTTTCTATAGAAGAAATACGTTAAAAAAACGCGCCATAAAGGCGCGTTTTTTTATTGAGCAGTGACCGTCAGAAGAACAGAATCACTGCGTCCTTCTTGCCACCAACCGTGATCTTGCAACTATTGCTACCAGTGCCGCGTTTTTTATTCACGATAGACTCAGCAACTCGACTTTTCCAGCCACCACCACCAACAATACCATGCGCGAAATCACATACGCCTGTTATCTGGCGATCCTGATAACGGCTGTTCATGGTCAGGTGCGGGTTCATCGGCGTAAACCGGCCTGACAGGATTTTCCGGCCATCGATGGTGATATTGATATCATGCTTGCGCTCATGGAATGCACCACCGAATGTCCAGGGCTTAGTGCTGCCTGGTGGTGTATAGGTTTCTTCGTGCGCATTTACGATCGGCTCTTTTTTCTCTTTACAGCCAACTGATAGAGCGACTGCAACCATAAAAGTAATTATAAATAGTTTTTCCATTTAACTCCTCTCCATTACATATTTCCAAAATAAGCACGGCCGCCATGAATATGACAGCCGCATGCGGATTTTATCGGCAACAGCCTGACCTGTCTATTTCAGTTTTGTTTTCAACAACTGGTTAACCTGACCAGGGTTTGCCTTACCCTGCGTCGCCTTCATTACCTGACCGACGAAAAAGCCAAGTAACTTGTCTTTACCGCTGCGATATTGTTCCAGTTGTTGTGGATTCTTCTCAATAATCTCATCAATAATTTTTTCAATCGCACCTGTATCCGTAATTTGTTTCAGACCTTTTTTCTCGATAATCGCGTCAGCATCGCCTTCGCCCTGCCACATCGCTTCAAAAACTTCCTTGGCGATCTTTCCTGAGATGGTGTCGTCTTTAATTCGGCTCAGCAAACCACCTAAGGCATCTGCTTTTACGGGACTTTCAGATATATCCAGGTTCTCTTTATTCAATGCCGCGGATAATTCTCCCATCACCCAGTTGGCCGCGAGCTTGGGATCATCTGCAATATTTTTCACAACATCTTCATAATAATCTGCCAGATCACGACTGGCCGTGAGCACAGCTGCATCATAATCATTCAATGCATAGTCATCCATAAAGCGCTGCTTTTTTTCGTCTGGCAATTCGGGAAGACCTGCTTTTACTTTTTTCAAAAATGCTTCCGTAATTTCCAGCGGCAATAAATCCGGATCGGGGAAATAGCGGTAATCATTCGCTTCTTCCTTGCTGCGCATGGGTCGGGTTTCACCTTTGTCGGGATCGTAAAGACGCGTCTCCTGAACGACCTTGCCACCACTTTCCAGCAGATCAATCTGGCGTTCAACTTCAAAGTTGATCGCTTTTTCAACAAAACGAAAAGAGTTGAGGTTTTTTATTTCCGCACGGGTTCCGAACTCGTCCTGACCTTTTGGCCTGACCGAAACATTGGCATCGCAACGGAATGAACCTTCCTGCATATTGCCATCACAGATCTCCAGATAGCGCACCAGCGCGTGAATTTTTTTCATGTAGGCCACAGCTTCTGCCGCGGATCGCATATCCGGCTCGGACACAATTTCCAGCAGAGGCGTGCCTGCGCGGTTGAGGTCAATCCCGCTCATGCCATCGAAATCTTCGTGCAGAGATTTCCCCGCATCTTCTTCCAGATGCGCGCGAGTGACGCCCACTCTTTTTATGCTACCGTCTTCGAGGGTAATATCCAGATGCCCTACCCCGACAACCGGTAATTCAAACTGGCTGATCTGGTAGCCTTTCGGCAGGTCAGGATAAAAATAATTTTTGCGCGCAAAAACAGAACGCTTTGCCACGGGAGCTTCAATTGCCAGGCCAAAACGGGCTGCCATTTCCACGGCTTTCTCATTCAGTACGGGCAACACACCCGGCATACCCAGATCAATTGCACAGGCCTGGGTATTCGGCGCCGCGCCATAAGCTGTCGAGGCGGCTGAAAATATTTTGCTTTTGGTCGCAAGCTGGGCGTGAAGACCATCCGCGATCTTCTGTACCTCTTCCCCCACCGCTACAACGACTTTAGCTCCCTAAAGACCATCAACCAGTTGGAGTACGGCGACGAGGTGACCATCATCGGGGCTGTCTGGCAAACTAAGGCCCGCGAGACACGCAAGGGAGGGATCATCGTCACCAGCATCATCTCCGATGGCACGGGCACCATTCAAGCTACCTGGTTCAACCAGCCCTA
>DTYI01000044.1 GCA_012961935.1 Thiotrichales bacterium
TTCGCGCTGTTTGGGATGCTGGCCGGTTTCGGCATCGGCAATATGGTGCAATCGAATTCCGTAGCCGACGCCCTGCAAAGTCATTTTGACATCAAACCCTGGATCACAGGCACCGTCATCACCATCGCGGCCGCCGCTGTGATTCTGGGCGGCATCAAAAACATCGCCAGAACCGCAGCCGTACTGGTGCCTTTTATGGCGATGGCTTACATCATCGGCTCCCTGGTTGTTATTTTTCTCAACTTCAGCGCTGTGCCCGATGCACTGGCGACGATTGTCCGCGATGCTTTTACCGGCACCGCTGCCGCAGGTGGTTTTGCGGGCAGCACGGTCTGGATCGCAATTCGCATGGGTGTTGCGCGGGGCGTTTTTTCCAACGAAGCCGGCCTGGGTAGCGCACCCATTGCACACGCCGCCGCACAAACCGACAACCCGGTGCGACAGGGCACGATCGCCATGCTCGGCACTTTTATCGACACCCTGATTATCTGCACCATGACTGCGTTGGTAATCATTCTGACCGGCGTCTGGAACAGCGGCGAAAACGGCGCGCAACTGTCCACATTGGCTTTCAATACGGGGCTGCACGGTTACGGCGGCTATATCGTCGCATTTGGGTTGAGTATTTTTGCCTTTAGCACAATCCTCGGCTGGAGCTATTACAGCGAACGCTGTGCAGAATTTATTTTCGGCGAGAAAATTATTTTACCGTTTCGGCTTGTATGGATTCTCGCCATTCCACTCGGCGCACTCGCCGAACTCAAAACCGTCTGGAATATCGCCGATGTGCTCAACGGACTGATGGCTGTCCCCAACCTGATTGCGCTCATCTTACTCAGCCCGCTGGTTTTCAAGCTCACCAAAAAAGCACTGGCCGATGGCAGAATTTAACAACTCGTTGCTGGAAGGGCTGGAAAAAACGGTCAGCATTGCCCTGGCCGAAGACATCGGCCCTGGTGATGTCACGGCTGATTTGATTGCAGCCGACACACAGGCCGAAGCGCAGGTCATTGTACGCGAGGAAGCCGTCATCTGCGGTCGTCCCTGGTTTGATGACGTTTTCTACCAGGTGGATAAAAATATCAAAATCATCTGGCACATAGAGGAAGGCAGCCGACAAGTAGCCGATACTAAAATCTGCACATTAAAAGGGAGCGCGCGCCACCTGCTCACCGCTGAACGACCCGCGTTAAATTTTTTACAGACGCTGTCTGGAACAGCGACCACAACCGCTCGCTACGCAGCCGAATTAACCGGCACAAAAACACAAATACTCGACACGCGCAAAACGATTCCCGGCCTGCGTCGCGCACAAAAATATGCCGTCGCCTGCGGCGGTGGAAAAAATCACCGCATCGGCTTGTACGATCAAATTCTGATCAAGGAGAACCACATCATGTCTGCCGGATCGATCAAGGCCGCCGTTGCCACCGCACGACAAAAATATCCGCAATTAAAAATTGAAGTTGAGACGGAAAATCTGGATGAATTTCAACAGGCGCTTGCCGCAGGCGCAGACATTATTATGCTGGACAATTATCATCACGATGATATGAAAAAAGCAGTCGCGCTGAACAGGGGAAAAGCAAAAATCGAAGTCTCCGGCAATGTCACGCTGGACAATCTCAAGTCGATCGCTTCAACAGGCGTAGATTTTATTTCAAGCGGCGCGCTTACAAAAGATCTCCACAGTATCGACCTGTCGATGCGATTTAAAATGGATGACTAAAATACAAAAACTTCGAGGTGTTAAAACCCGCTTTGGGGTGCTGGGGATTGACGGCCTGTTTACTTTTTCTTTATCTAATCTGATCCTGCTTTTAACCGCCGGGATTTCGCTGATCTGGCCATTGCGGCAGGTCATTAAAACAGCACAGAAAACCAGCACGACTGCACCCGCAAGTTTAATGCTGGTCGTGCTGGGAAAATCTCTGCAACAGGGAGAAATCGATACAGAATATGCCGAACGCCTTGAACGTAGTTTTAAACTTTATCAAGTTGGTCACAGGCCAATTTTAATTCTGGGTGGTGTCAGCAACAACCGCTATGCCAGCGAAGCTGAAAAAGGCAGGGAATATTTACTGCGTAAAAATGTAAATACTGACGATATTCTAATCGAGGATGCTTCATTGCACACGCTGGAAAACCTGCATAACGTCCGCGCAATCATTCAACGTAAATCACTCGAAACCGTCTTCGTATTAATCACCAGCCGTTACCACCTGAAACGCAGCGAAGTGATCGCGAATGGTTTGGGCATGCAACCCGTGCTTTGCGCGGCTGAAGAAAAATTTAATTTCACCTGGCACAAAGTCCCACGTCTGTTACTCGAAGCTTTTTATATTCACTGGTACCACACCGGCTCGATCTGGTCGCGACTGACACACAATAAAAAAAGCCTTTCCCGAATTAGCTAATAGCGTGGTTACTTGCTTGATCAGCCCATTATCCGTAATCTTCACTTTCAACACGAAATATAAAAGCAGGCATGAAGACAATGAATCTGGAACAAGCCCGTTTCAACATGATCGAGCAGCAAATCCGCCCCTGGGATGTACTGGATCAAAAGGTACTGGAAGTGGTCGCCAGCACGCCGCGCGAGTTGTTTGTACCCGAGGCGCAAAAACAGCTCGCCTTTGTTGATATGACCCTGCCCCTGGGGCACGATGAATTCATGATGGAGCCGAAGCTTGAAGCCCGATTGTTGCAGTCGCTGGCGATTCAACCACAGGACGATGTGCTGGAAATCGGCACCGGCAGCGGCTATTTAACCGCCTGCCTTGCAAAACTCGCCGCACATGTCTATAGCGTCGAACTTTATGCGGATTTTAAGCAGGCCGCGCAGGAACGGCTGGATGCTGCGGGAATCAGTAATATCACCCTGTGGCAAGGCGATGCAGCCTTCGGCTGGCCAGAACACCCTGGGAAATATGACGTCATTGCGGTGACGGGCTCACTGCCCGAATACGATGATTGTTTCGAGAAAATGCTGAATCCGGGTGGCCGTCTATTTATCGTGGCGGGTGATGCGCCAGCCATGCAGGCCATGTTAGTGACACGGTCTGGAGGCAATGAGTTTGATCGCACTGTTTTATTTGAGACCGTCATCAAGCCCCTGGTTGGGCGTAGTCGGAAACCGGCATTTGAACTTTAAGTTACATATATTAGCTATTTCTAATATACTTGCCGGCGAAATATGTTTAGAGGTCGAAAAATGAAAACTCAGGGATTACTAAGACAAACGATAACAAAGCCACATTCAGCGGGTGACTGGGCGGTCAGCCGCAAGGCGCGCCGACACAGACATAGCCACTCTATGTCAAGTCGGTGCAACACAGCGGATGGCCGCCCAGCCGCCCGCCCGCAGGGAGCGCCCCCGCTGTCCCGGCTCTTCGTTCCCTTGCTTGGCAAGGGC
>DTYI01000045.1 GCA_012961935.1 Thiotrichales bacterium
CAAATTACTTTAAGAGGACGGTCCAAACAAACCATGTCTGTCAGCCAGAAACAGGTCGTTGCAGACGATGTAATCGTGATGCCACGCTCCTGCTCCTGCTCCATCCAGTCCATGGTAGCCGCACCATCATGCACCTCACCAATCTTGTGAGAAACACCGGTGTAAAAAAGAATACGTTCAGTTGTCGTTGTCTTGCCCGCATCAATGTGCGCCATGATACCGACATTGCGATAACGATTAATTGGGGTTGTACGTGCCACGATCTTGTCCTGTAATTACCAGCGATAATGAGCAAAGGCCTTGTTCGCCTCTGCCATACGGTGCGTGTCTTCACGCTTTTTAACTGCGGTGCCGCGACTTTCAGCGGCGTCCATTAATTCTCCAGCCAGTTTAAAGGCCATGGTTTTTTCACCACGCTTACGCGCCGCATCAACCAGCCAGCGCATAGCCAGTGTTTTTTGACGCACCGGGCGAACTTCTACTGGCACTTGATACGTTGCACCACCTACCCGGCGTGATTTTACTTCGACCATTGGGCGAACATTTTCCAGCGCCTTTTCCAGCACCTCTAATCCATCAGACTTCTGCTTGTCTTCAATCTGGTCAATCGCACCATAAAGAATTTTTTCCGCAATAGATTTCTTGCCATCTTTCATGACGATATTGATAAATTTGGCCAGATCCATATTGCCGTACTTGGGATCAGGCAGAATCTCACGTTTGGGTATCTCTCTTCTTCTGGACATGGTTTTATCTCACCTATTTCTTGGGACGCTTGGCGCCATATTTGGAACGCCCTTGCCTGCGATCCGAAACACCCTGGGTATCCAGGCTGCCACGCACCACATGATAACGAACACCAGGCAGATCCTTGACCCGGCCACCGCGAATCAACACAACCGAGTGTTCTTGCAGGTTATGGCCTTCACCACCAATATAGCTACTCACTTCATAACCATTCGTCAGACGTACACGAGCAACTTTGCGCATCGCTGAATTCGGCTTTTTGGGAGTCGTTGTATAAACACGCGTGCATACGCCACGACGCTGTGGACTCGCCTCCAACGCGGGGACATTGGTTTTTTCGATCTTGCGCTTGCGCGGCTTACGTACCAACTGGTTAACTGTTGCCATTCTTAAGCTTTCTCCTGCCCAAATAGAAACGACAGACAAGGCCACAAGCCGTAGTCTGTCGAGGGACGCGAATTGTAGTTATCCACTGCTTGCCTGTCAAGCAATGAAACGGTCTAACATATTATATAATATAAATGGCCAGGCTGAATCTCGACTACTCAGCCGACGCTTCAGACACCTCTTCTGTGGTTTCTTCTACAACCTTTTCAAGTTCAGCCGCCATATCATTTTCTTCCATCAATTCAGACAAGCCCATACTGGCGCGTTTGCGCTGCTGCTCACGATGATATGCCAGACCAGTACCTGCCGGGATCAGGCGGCCTACGATTACGTTTTCCTTCAGACCACGCAGGTTATCCCGTGCACCACGAACCGATGCCTCGGTCAGGACACGAGTTGTCTCCTGGAAAGACGCTGCAGAGATGAATGATTCTGTCACCAGTGAAGCTTTGGTGATACCCAGCAATACATTGTCATACTTGGCAGGCTGCTTGCCTAAGGCTTCAACGCGTTCGTTCTCTTCCAGCATCCGCGCGCGATCAATTTGCTCGCCGCGCAGGAAGGACGTATCGCCCCCATCTGTAATTTCAACTTTGCGCAGCATCTGTCGAATAATGACCTCAATGTGCTTATCGTTGATTTTCACGCCCTGAAGACGATAGACATCCTGGATTTCCTGAGCAAAATAATTTGCCAGTGGCTCAATCCCGCGTAATCTCAGAATGTCATGTGGATTCGGTTCCCCATCAGCGATCACTTCACCTTTCTCGACATGCTCACCTTCGAAGATATTAATATGCCGCCACTTGGGAATCAGCGTCTCATACGTTTCACCATTCTCCTCAGTAATGACAAGGCGCTGCTTGCCTTTGGTTTCTTTACCAAAACCAGCTGTGCCCGAGCGCTCAGCCATAATGGCTGGCTCCTTGGGTTTGCGTGCCTCGAAGAGGTCTGCAACACGCGGCAAACCACCGGTAATATCACGTGATTTAGCGGATTCCTGAGGAATCCGCGCGATGGTGTCACCCACCCCTACACTCGCACCATCTTCCAGATTGACGATTGCGCCAGCAGGTAACACATAATTAGCAGGGATATCCGTACCCGCCAGGTTGATATCATTGCCTTTGGCGTCCAGCAATTTAACCATAGGCCGCAGATCCTTACCCGTGGTACCACGTGATTTTGGATCGGCCACAACGATAGAACTCAGACCCGTTATCTCATCCGTCTGCTTGGTTACCGTGACACCGTCAACAAAGTCATAGAATTTAATCTTGCCTGCTACTTCCGTCACGATCGGATGCGTATGGGGATCCCAGGTCGCAATCTCAGTACCCGGACCAACCGTATCACCTTCAGCAACGGAAATGACTGCACCATAAGGCAGCTTATACAACTCTTTTTCACGACCGTTTTCATCGACAACGCCAATCTCACCAGAGCGCGAAACAGCAACCAGATTACCTGCTGTATTGGTGACCGTTTTAATATTATGCAGGCGAATAGACCCGCCTGATTTAACTTCGATACTATTGATCGCAGCAGAAGCACTTGCCGCACCACCGATATGGAAAGTACGCATGGTCAACTGCGTCCCGGGCTCACCGATTGATTGCGCCGCAATCACGCCGACCGCCTCACCCAAATTCACGTCATAACCACGCGCCAGATCACGACCATAACATTTCGCGCAGGCGCCATAACGGGTATCGCAAGTAATTGCCGAACGCACAATGATTTGATCAACGCCAAGTTCGTCCAGTCGTTCGACCCAGGCTTCGTCCAACAGGGTCCCAGCTGGAATCAATGTCTTTTTACCTTTTGCATCCAGAACATCAACCGCAACCACACGGCCTAGCACTCGATCACTCAAAGGCTCAACAACGTCGCCACCTTCAATGATTGGTTTCATAACCAAGCCATTCTCAGTGCCACAATCATCTTCAGTAATGACCAGGTCCTGCGCCACATCCACTAGACGTCGCGTTAAGTAACCGGAGTTCGCTGTCTTCAATGCGGTATCTGCCAGACCTTTTCGTGCACCGTGCGTGGAAATAAAGTACTGCAGTACGTTCAGACCTTCGCGGAAGTTAGCGGTAATCGGTGTTTCAATAATGGAACCATCCGGTTTGGCCATCAAACCCCGCATACCAGCAAGCTGCCGAATCTGTGCAGCGGAACCCCGCGCACCGGAATCAGCCATCATAAAGATTGAGTTAAAGGAATCCTGTGTGACGGTATTGCCCTCGGCATCTTTCACCTCTTCCTTGCCCAGCTCATCCATCATCGCCTTGGCAATTTCATCATTAGTATGTGACCAGATGTCGACCACCTTGTTATACCGCTCACCGTGGGTCACAAGACCAGACGCATACTGGGCCTCGATCTGCTTCACCTGTGATTCAGCGTCTTCCAGAATCCCTGCTTTTTCTTTCGGGATCGTCATATCATCCGCGCAGAATGAAACACCTGCACGGGCTGCAAAACGAAAGCCGGTATACATTAACTGATCCGCAAAAATTACTGTCTCTTTAAGACCAACCTGACGGTAACAGGCGTTAATCATGCGAGAAATCGCTTTCTTGTCCAGCACCTGATTGACCAGCTCAAAGGGCATACCTTCAGGTAGAATCCCGGCCAGCAGCGCACGTCCGACTGTTGTATCAACAAGACTCCGCCTGGTCTTTTTTCCACCTTCGGCATCAATTTCTGTCTCGATAATGCGCACTTTGACACGCGCATGCAGTTCAGCCTGATGGTTCTCATAAGCACGCAATGCTTCAGCCGGATCAGCAAAAACCATCCCCTCGCCTTTTGCATTGATGCGCTCACGCGTCATGTAATAAAGACCCAGCACGATATCCTGCGACGGCACGATAACCGGATCGCCATTTGCGGGCGAAAGCACATTATTAGAAGCCATCATTAGTACGCGTGCTTCCAGTTGTGCCTCAACAGACAGCGGCACGTGTACAGCCATCTGGTCACCGTCAAAGTCAGCATTGAACGCAGAACAAACCAGCGGATGCAGGCGAATCGCCTTGCCTTCAACCAGTACCGGCTCAAATGCCTGAATACCCAGACGATGCAATGTCGGCGCGCGGTTAAGCATGATGGGGTGCTCTCGAATAACCTCTTCAAGAATATCCCAGACTTCGGCGACTTCACGCTCAACCAGTTTTTTAGCTGATTTAATGGTTGTCGCCAAACCTCTACGCAACAATTTACCAAAGATATAAGGCTTGAATAATTCCAACGCCATTTTTTTCGGCAGGCCACATTGGTGCAGCTTTAATGTTGGGCCGACCACAATCACAGAACGACCGGAATAATCCACACGTTTGCCGAGGAGGTTCTGGCGGAACCGACCCTGCTTGCCTTTGATCATATCGGCCAGGGATTTCAGTGGCCGTTTGTTGGTACCGGTAATCGCGCGTCCACGTCGACCATTATCCAGCAGGGCATCGACTGATTCCTGCAGCATACGCTTTTCGTTGCGTACAATAATATCTGGCGCATTTAGCTCCAGCAGACGTTTGAGACGATTGTTCCGATTGATGACACGGCGATAGAGATCATTCAAATCAGAAGTCGCGAAACGGCCACCATCTAGTGGTACAAGCGGGCGTAAATCTGGCGGCAGAACCGGTAGTACGCTCATGATCATCCATTCCGGCTTATTGCCTGATTCGATGAAAGATTCCACCAGCTTCAAACGTTTGGTGTAACGCTTGAGCTTGGTTTCAGATTTGGTTTCACCCATCTCGGTACGAATCTGCTCTGCTTCAGCCTGAAGATTCAGACCACGCAGCAAAACCTGAATAGCCTCTGCACCCATCAGCGCATCAAATTCATCACCGTGTTCTTCAATGGCCTCCAGATAAGCATCATCTGAAAGCAATTGTCCTTTTTCGAGGGTCGTCATACCCGGATCAACAACGATGAATTCCTCAAAGTAGAGCACTCGCTCAATGTCAGTCAGTGTCATATCCAGCAGCAGACCAATGCGGGAAGGCAATGATTTCAAAAACCAGATATGTGCAACCGGGCTGGCCAGTTCAATATGCGCCATACGTTCGCGACGCACTTTTGTTTGTGTTACCTCAACACCACATTTTTCGCAAACGACACCACGATGCTTGAGGCGCTTATATTTTCCACACAGGCATTCGTAATCTTTTACCGGGCCAAAAATCTTGGCGCAAAACAAACCATCGCGTTCCGGCTTAAAGGTACGATAGTTAATCGTTTCCGGCTTTTTAACTTCGCCAAATGACCAGGAGCGAATCACTTCGGGAGAAGTCAGGCCAATGCGTATCGCATCAAAATCTTCCTGTTCTGTCTGCTTCTTGAAAAGGTTAAGCAAATCTTTCATCTTTTTACCGCCTCATGTAACGGGTTTGGTATTACCTGGTTGGGTTATGGCTTGTCTTGTTCCAGCTCAATATTCAAACCAAGCGACCGGATTTCTTTCATCAACACATTGAAGGATTCGGGCATGCC
>DTYI01000046.1 GCA_012961935.1 Thiotrichales bacterium
GATTAAGAAGTAACCTGATAGACCCCGATAAAAAAAGCAGGCCAGGCGCCTGCTTTTTTTATTTCTCAAACATTGTTATCCCAGTCACAATAATTCACTTGAACCCATCGGCCGTAAATGCACAAAATTAAGGTCTTCATGATCCCAGCTTTTTGCGATCCAGCCCAACATGCGGCAGCGGTGGCAGTCAATTCCATCCCACGTCACTTCCCGGATAAATCCACCGATTTCGTTAAAGCAAGTTAGTCGATAAAATTTACTCGCACCGACTGACATTTCGTCATCAATTTTTTCACTTTTCAGGCTGCCATCTTCCAGCTCCATATAAGCCTTGCCGCTACAGGTTCCAATACGGGGATTTTCTTCACAACGACGAATGAGTTCTCCAAAATAACCGGCCGGTAATCTTAGATCCAGATCAAGTTTACAAAGGTAGTCATAATCATCTTTATTGACGGATTCCAGCCCGGCATAAAACGCATTGATAACGCCCGGGCCGACGCTCCGATGGCCACGATTGTCGCGCGTGACAACCTGAATCCAGGGGAACTTATCGGCGTATTCTTTCAGAATTTCCGGCGTTGCATCAGTTGACCCATCATCGACAATGACCCACTTGTCCGGCACAACTGTTTGTTGTGTAACTGTATCCAGCGTTTGTCGCATGTACTCTGCTTCATTTCGGCATGGAGAGATAATCAGGTAACGTGGTTTGTGTTTTTTTCCTGCCATGGTTCTATATCCTGACACATTGTTCGTTAAAAATAGTTTCAAGCCGGTCTAAATTAACTTTTTGGCTGAATTCAGTTTCAATCATCTTCCTGGCTTTTTTGCTTAAATCAATTCGAAGTTTTTTATTTTCAATCAGATTTTTCATAATCTCAGCGAGTCCATTACTGTCTTCTGGCTCGGCCAGCATACCGGTTTCATTATTAACGATCAGTTCAGGAATACCGGATAATTTTGTCGATACAACCGACACGCCCAGCCCCATGGATTCCATCAGTGCGACTGGGATGCCATCCATGTCGCCGTTGCTGTCCTTTTTGGCTGGCAAGACAAAAAGATCGAGTGTTTTCATCCAGTCTGCAATGTCTGAATTGGCGATTCTGCCTTCGAATATTATTTTATCTTCAATTTTCAAATCACGCGCCAATTTTTTCAGGCTTTCTGTCTCCGGGCCATCGCCAGCTATATGCACTTCGATTTCATTGCCATCCTTGTTCAAAATAGCCGCTGCCTGAATAAGTGTGTCAACGCCTTTCTTTTCAACCAGTCGTGCAACCAGGCCGACTGTCGCGGGCGTATGCACCTCGCCTGGTTGGGAATATGGAAACTGTTCCGGGTCGATACCACAACGCACAATGTGCAACTTTGATGCAGGAATATCCATTTCCTGAAGCAGGTTTACATTAAATTCAGAGATAGTCACAACAGCGCAGGCGCGATCAGATTTTTGTTTCAGTAACCGGCCATGCTGGAAAAGATCGTTTGCATGTATCGTAAAGCTGAAGGGAATACCTGCATGTTGTGCAGCATACATTCCGACTTGTGCAGGTACGTCCCCAAAATGAATATGCAGGTGTTCAACGCCTGCCTTGCGTAATTTTTCCGCCAGCCAGATGCCCGCTAGCATTTGATAGCCTAATTTAATTTGTTGCAACTTTGGGGCGCCAAGTGAAAAAACATCCGACAAGTAAAGAGAGACTACTTTTACTGTTCGAGCAGGATGAAAAAATAACGCTGATAAAAATGATAAAAGAAAGGTGAAGATTGAATGTGAGTAGATCGAGTCAGTCCTTTTACTTAGCTCGGCAACTTCTTTCGCGGAAACTTCATCTGGATGGATTGAAACTGGTAAAACCTCGTAGCCTCTGGCTTCAAGGCCCAGTATTTCCTTGTAAACAAAAGTAGCTGAGAGCGCTGTTATCTGTGGAGCGAGGTAGGCCAGTTTTTTCATAGCACCTGAGGGAAATCCGTTGTGATTCGTGACTCGATAAAGGCGTATCTTCTCAAATTACAGACATATTTTCCTGAGCAGGAATTTGTTCTGTGAACAGGCGCACATCTCAACCTTCAGCCTGTGACAGAATCGAGAAAAGTATATTCCCTTCATGCAGTAGGCTGGCTAGTTACTCACGGCCAGATTCAATACCAAAGACACCAATCCCCAGATCAGCAGCAAGAAGATTCCTGTCATCAGCAAACCGACAACAATATAATGCCAGGGTTTCCCGTGCTGGAAATCCCGCTCTCTGTTTTTGCTACTTTGTACGCCAAAGAATGCAGAGATTACGCTCTTGAAAACATCGATCAGTCTGATCGGTTTGGCTTCACCTTTGTCATTCATTTTTCTATGCTCACTTCCAGAATTACCAACCAGCGGTTTTGACCCGCGAGCATAACACGCCTAACCAGAAGCCTGAGAATACCCGGGCAAATCGCCCCGGAAATTTCCGGGGCGATCATTTCCCATTTAAAACTCGGCAGTCATTTTTAACCAGACTACTCTGCCCGGCTCATTGACTTTAATCGCCACCGGGTCAAGCAGGTTGGAACGGCTACTGTGCTCGGCATAAGTTTTATCTAACAGATTGTCGGCACCGACACGCAGGCTGAATGTATTATTGAAACGGTAATTTCCATACACATCCAGGACGGCCCAGCCAGCAGTTTCACCTACTTCCTGCTTACTCAGATCATCAATCCTGTCCTGCCTGTCGGCAAAACGTATTCGAGAACCAAGACCCCAGTTTTCTGCAGAATAGTCGAGTTGAACC
>DTYI01000047.1 GCA_012961935.1 Thiotrichales bacterium
CGTAATAACCCAGCGCTGCATTTTCAGACCATTTTACTGTGCCCGCCGTGGGTTCCAGATCACCGACCAGACATTTTAATAAAGTGGTTTTGCCAATACCGCTGGGGCCGATAATGGCAACTCGTTCGCCGACTTGTAGCGTGAGGTTGAGATTGGAAAATAATGCTTCATCAAATTGCTTACCGAGTCCTTCTACTTCTAATGCGAGGCGATGCAGTTTTTTGTCCTGCTCAAAACGGATGTAAGGATTTTTACGGCTGGACGGTTTAACTTCTTCCAGCTTTATTTTATCAATCTGTCGGGCGCGTGAAGTGGCCTGCTTTGACTTTGATGCGTTCGCAGAGAAGCGACTGACAAACGCTTTGAGTTCGCTGATCTGCGCTTTTTTCCTGGCATTATTCGCCAGTAATTGTTCCTGCACCTGCGTTGCCGCGGTCATGTATTCATCATAATTACCGGGGTAAATACGTATTTCGCCGTAATCCAGATCGGCCATGTGGGTGCAGACGCTGTTCAGAAAATGACGATCATGCGAGATGATAATCATGGTGCAGTTTCGTTCGTTTAAAACTTCTTCCAGCCAGCGAATGGTGTTGATGTCGAGGTTGTTGGTCGGCTCGTCGAGCAACATGATATCGGGATCAGAAAATAAAACCTGCACCAGCAAGACACGCAATTTCCAGCCGGGTGCGACTTCACTCATCGGACCATAATGTTGCTCAGTGGGAATACCCACACCCAACAATAATTCACCCGCGCGCGCCTCGGCGGTATATCCATCCATCTCTGCAAATTCTGCTTCAAGCTCGGCGGCACGAATGCCATCTTCTTCACTCATCTCAGGGTTGGCGTAAATCGCATCGCGCTCTGATTTAATTGCCCATAATTCCTCGTGGCCCATGATTACAGTATCAATCACGCTGTACTTTTCGTAAGCAAATTGGTCCTGTTTTAATTTGCCGATGCGTTTATCAGGATCTTTTGAAATATTGCCCGACGTGGGTTCTAAATCGCCGCCCAGAATTTTCATGAAGGTTGATTTGCCACAGCCATTTGCGCCGATCAGGCCGTAGCGATTGCCGTCATTAAATTTAACAGAAACGTTTTCGAAAAGTGGCTTTGCGCCAAATTGCATGGTGATGTTTGCAGTTGTAAGCAATGTCTTATACCGAATAAATAATGTTAATAGATGTAATCGTTTTAACGCGCAGTTTGTGCGCTGCGACGCGAACGGTTGCCTGCTCGGCTTTGATTGTTCGAGCGTCCCTTGAAATGCGATTGCTTGTTGCGAGGCGAACCAGTTTTCTTGCCTGCCCACTTTTTTCCACCTGGTTTTTTTCTGCTCTGTTGTAGTCTGCCACGTCCTTTGTTAATCGGCTCGGGTTTAATGGAAAGATCAGGTTCAAAATCTTCAATCACCACTTTGGGAATGTCGCGTTTAATTAGCCGTTCGATATCTTTAAGCAGTTTTATTTCATCCACGCACACCAGTGACATCGCTTCACCTTCGTTGCCGGCACGACCTGTGCGGCCGATGCGGTGAACGTAATCTTCCGGCACATTCGGCAGTTCAAAATTAACGACGTGTGGTAACTGACTGATATCCAGCCCGCGTGCAGCAATATCAGTCGCAACCAGTACGCGTACTTTGCCAGATTTAAATTCTGCCAATGCTTTGGTGCGCGCTCCCTGACTCTTGTTGCCATGAATTGCGGATGCGCGGATGCCATCTTTGCCTAATTGTTCAGCCAGACGATTGGCGCCGTGTTTGGTGCGCGTGAAAACCAGTACCTGTTGCCAGTTTTCCGAACCAATCAGGTAGGAGAGCAACGCGCGTTTACGGCTTTTGTCGACCGGATGAACGACTTGCGTGACGCGCTCTGCCGTGGTGTTGCGTTGTGCGACTTCAATCAGGGCTGGTGATTTGAGCAGACCATTTGCCAGCCGTTTGATTTCATCTGAGAACGTGGCTGAGAACAATAAAGTCTGTTTATGTTTGGGTAGCAGCGCAAGCACTTTGCGGATATCGTGAATGAAACCCATGTCGAGCATACGGTCAGCTTCGTCGAGCACCAGAATATCGACAGTCGAAAGGTCAATCGTTTTTTGGCTGGCGTGATCGAGTAATCGCCCTGGGGTAGCCACCAGAATATCGATGCCGTTTCGCAGTTTCTGTATTTGCGGGTTGATCTTCACGCCGCCAAAGACGACGGCTGATTTTAATGGCAGATATTTGCCATAGTCATCGATGCTTTCCTTCACCTGGGCCGCGAGCTCACGGGTGGGTGTGATCACGAGGGCACGGATAGTGCGGCGTCCATTATTGGGTTTGTTGGGCGCCATCAATCTTTGTAATAGCGGTAGCGTAAAACCTGCGGTTTTGCCCGTGCCCGTTTGTGCGCCACCCATCAGGTCGCGGCCTTCGAGGACAATGGGAATTGCCTGGCGCTGGATTGGGGTAGGGACGCTATAACCTTTTTCGGATACAGCACGGTGTAATTCGGCTCGAAGGCCGAGTGATTCAAATGACATACTACGATGTTCTCCAGGGATCGGCCTACCTACAGCATATAACTGTGGGTCGGTCCAGGCGGAAACTTTAATGTTTGAGGTTAATCGGGAAGGATTACCACGTTTTAGACAGGTGCAGACCGAGGTGCACCAGCAGTGAGACAGGATTGTACCTGAAAACTTGCTAAAGAAGGAAATTAAATATCAAAATTCTCTAATATTTAAGATCGCTTCACGGAATGCGTAGATCAAATCGTGTCAGTTATCGAATGGTATCAATAGATTTATGGCCTTTAATGATCGTTTTTCTACCATATAGTTAGGTATTGTGTTGTTTTTGGTCAAAAACAGTTAAACTGCGCAGGCTACATTCTATCCTGGTTCTTGTCAGAAGTTCTTTCAAAGTATTCTCCTGTTATTACCACGTAAGATTTGTAACATTTTTTATTAAAAACTTTATGAGGTATATCATGGCAACAGGAACCGTTAAATGGTTTAACGAATCCAAAGGCTTCGGCTTTATTACTCCTGAAGATGGTAGTAAAGATGTTTTCGTACATTTTTCTGCTATCGCAAACGAAGGTTTCCGCACACTGAATGAAGGTCAGCAAGTGACTTTCGAAGTGGAAGACGGACCCAAAGGCCCACAAGCAATAAACGTACAAACTTAAACAGCTTGTTAGTTTAATATCGAGTTAAACCCCGCGAAGAATCGCGGGGTTTATTTTTTTCAGGCAAGATAAGGAGCTTCAAGTGAAGAAACTATTTGTTGGCAGTTTGCCGACCACCACCACGGAAGAATCCCTGCAGGCTTTATTTTCACAGTTTGGTACAGTCCATTCCATCAACCTGGTCAAAGATTTATTTTCAGGTGGTTGCAAAGGTTTCGGTTTTCTTGAAATGGAAGGCCATGAAGCTCGCGCGGCAATTGCCGGGCTGGATGGCAAATCGTTTGAAGGCCATAACCTGAAAGTCAAATTTGAAGAAGAGCGCGGTAAAGGCCACAAAGGCCGTCGCCGCTGAGTAGAAAAAATATCTGACGGTGGGCTAAACTTAGTAAAAGATCTATTAGAGGTGCCCTTGTAAAGACAGGAAGCACATACTATCCAGCAATGACTGAACAACAACCATCTCCCGGCGTATCCAGAGAAAACCGTATCTCTGATGATGGCTTGCAAAGACTGGAAAAACATCTGGCGGCGGGCACAAAAATCAGTCGCCCGGTATTGGCGCAATGGATCAGACGCTACGGCGAACCCGCGCGGGAAATCATCAAACGCCACGGTAGATATTCCGCCGAACTGGAGGGCAGCAAGTGAAACTCTATCTCGTACAACATGGCGAAGCCTGCAGCAAGGAAACAGACCCACACAGACCACTAACCGAACAGGGAAAGGAAGACGCAAAACGACTAAGTGAATTTCTCAAACGCGCCGGTGTGAAAGTCGACAGGGTACTGCACAGCGGCAAACTCCGCGCGGCGCAAACTGCAGAACTACTTGCAAACGCAATCGCCCCGGATGTGGAGCTGGAAGAAAGCGGCCTCATCAACCCCAACGACAACCCCAAAGCCTTCGACTGGCAAAGCGAAAGCTGGGACAGAGACACCCTCATCGTCGGCCACCTGCCATTCATGACCAAACTGGTTTCACATCTACTCATCGAAGATGAAAACAAACCCATCACCGCTTACCAACCGGGAAGCATCGTTTGCCTGGAGCGGAAAAATTCGCACTGGCAAATCAACTGGATGATCAGGCCTGAGTTACTCAGATAAAGAGCTGCCTTGCCAGCAGGCAGGCCTGACTGGTATGCAAAGAGGCCAGCCCTGAGCAAAATGCTTAACCAGCCTGGCCGGAACCCGACAGGTTAGTCAAAACATCTGCTTTTGGGTATGATTACACAGCAACCAAACCGCCATAATCACTATTAAAAGGAATTCAGGAAGAAGAATCAGTTGGTTCAGTATCCTACAAAACTTGAAGACGAGACCCGCAAGGAGATTGATGAGAAACTCAAAGCGGCTGGCTGGGTAATTCAAGATAAGAAGGAAATCAATTTATATGAAAAACTCGGTGTCGCGGTTCGAGAGATGGATACTGATACCGGTCCGGCTGACTATATGCTGTTTGTCGATGGCAAGGCCTGCGGTATTCTCGAAGCAAAACGTGAAGGTACTGGTCTTGGGGATGTGGTGCAGCAAAGCCGGCGATATGCGGTTTCAAACACAAAATTTATTCAGCGCTGGTTGGATGAACTGCCATTCACTTACGAGGCCACCAATCACGAAATTCGTTTTTGTGATTGGCGTGACCCCTATGCAAGATCGAGAAATATATTTCATTACCATCAGCCTGAAACCCTCAAAGCCTGGCTGGAGGAGGACGAAACCCTCCGCGCCCGTATTCATCGACTCCCGGAACTGGATATAAAAAGCCTCCGCGCCTGCCAGATCGACGCCATCCACGGCATTGAAGAATCCCTCAAAGCCGCCAAACCCCGCGCCCTGCTGCAAATGGCCACCGGCTCCGGCAAAACCTACACCGCCGTCACCGAAGTCTATCGCCTGGCCAAATTCGCCAGAATCAAACGCGCCCTGTTCCTGGTCGACCGTGGTAACCTCGCCACCAATGCCAAGGATGAATTTGAACAATTCGTCATCCCCTACGATGGCCGCAAATTCACCCAGCACTACAACGTCAACATCCTCGGCTGCGCCGGCATCCCTGACGCCACCAAAGTCACCATCTCCACCATCCAGCGTATGTATTCCCAGCTCACCGGTCAGGAGCTGGATGACGAAGCCGACGAACACTCCGGCTTCGAAGTAGAAGCCAGCACCATCAACAAGGAACCCCGGCCCGTCAGCTACAACCCCGACATCCCCATCGAAGCCTTCGATGTCATCATCATCGACGAATGCCACCGCTCCATCTACAACCTCTGGTGCCAGGTGCTCGAATACTTCGATGCCTTCCTCATTGGCCTCACCGCCACACCCACCAAAAAAACCATCGGCTTTTTCGGGCAGAACCTCGTCTCCGAATACACCCACGAAGACGCCGTGGTCGACAAGGTCAATGTGGGCTACGACATCTACCGCATCAAAACCGAACTCACCGAACAGGGCAACAAAATCGAAGCTGGCACCGCCGTCGAAATACGCGACCGCCTCACCAAACAAAAACGCCTCGAAGTGCTCGACCAGGAAGAAGAATGGCTCGCCAGACAACTCGACCGCAGCGTGCTGGCGCCCAACCAGATTCGCACCGTCATCCAGGCATTCAAAGACCGCTGCCTGCCAGAATGCTTCCCCAATCGAAACTGGCAGGGTGACAAGATGGAATGGGTCCCAAAAACCCTCGTCTTCGCCAAGGACGACGACCACTGCGACCGCATCGTCGACGCTGTGCGTGAAGTCTTCGACGAAGGTAACGCCTTCTGCAAAAAGATTACCTACAAAATCGGCAAACGCGAAGCCGAAGAATCCATCAAGGCTTTCCGCACCGATCCGCAATTCCGCATCGCCGTCTCCGTCGATATGATCGCCACCGGCACCGACATCCGGCCCCTGGAGTCATGTTCATGCGCGATGTCAAAAGCCAGGCCTACTACGAACAAATGAAAGGCCGCGGCACCCGCGTCATCAGCCGCGACGAACTGCACAAAGTCACCCCCGATGCCCCCGGCAAAAGCCGCTTCGAGCTGGTTGATTGCGTTGACGTCACCGAAACCGACAAAACCGAAACCCGGTCACTGGAAACCAAACCCAGCGTCTCTACCGCCAAACTCATGGAACAAGTCGCCCGAGGTGACCGCCACTCCGAAACCCTGCGCGCCCTCGGCAACCGCATGATCCGGCTCGACCTCAAACTCAACGAGCAACAACACAAACGCGTCAACGACCTAATAAGCTCCCTCTCCCTTGAGGGAGAGGGTTGGGGTGAGGGGGGAAAGGGTGAGGGTGCTTTTGAAGTTAAAATACCTGTACCAGATTACTTAATAAAAAACGCTAGAGAGCTAAGAAAAAACCAAACAGATGCTGAATCGCTACTCTGGCAGCTACTAAGAAACCGTCAGATCGAAAATATTAAGTTCCGTCGTCAGCATCCTATAGACCCTTATATCCTGGATTTCTATTGTCACGATAAAAAACTTGCAATCGAATTGGATGGTGGTCAGCACAATGCGGCTGAAGAAAAAGAAAAGGATCAAATAAGAACAGACTTCCTGGAATCTCAAGGGGTACGAGTCTTGCGATTCTGGAATAACGATGTCTTGCAAAATACAGAATCGGTGTTAGAAGAAATATACAATGCACTTTTCCCTCACCCCAACCCTCTCCCACAGGGAGAGGGCTTCATAACACTCCCACTCCCTGAGGGTGAGGGGTATGACGTGGTCTAATAGATTTGTACAACCCAGTTAAGGATAATTATCTTAACTGAGGAAAGTAAAAATGACGATACAAAAGAAATATACGAAAGCATTCAAATTGGATGCAGTAAGCCTTGTAACCGAACAAGGCTACACCCGGGCAGAGGCAGCGAGAAGCCTGGATATCAATGCCAAGGCTAAGCGCGGCCCGCATTTGTGGATCGGCGAGAAGCGGATGGTCGAGGAGAACGAGGGAGTCAGGTGGTTCCCGGGCTGGGCCAAGAGGAGGTTCGGTGACTGGCTCGAGAGCGCGCGCGACTGGTGCATATCGAGGGAGAGGTACTGGGGGACGCCGCTGCCGATATGGAAAGCCTCACGGAGCTTGAGGCCTCACGAAGGGGCATCCGGGACCTCACCGGCCTGGAGCACGCCACAAACCTGCAGCGGCTTCACCTGGGCCTGAACCAGATCCAGGACATCTCGCCCCTCTCGGGCCTCACAGGCCTGCAGGAGCTTGACCTGAGCGGGAACCAGATCCAGGACATCTCGCCCCTCTCCGGCCTCACAAGCCTGCAGGTGCTTTGGCTGGGC
>DTYI01000048.1 GCA_012961935.1 Thiotrichales bacterium
AATCAGGTCGAGTCCATCGTGACCATTAACATTGTGGTCCATCAGAATAAGTTCTGGCTTCTGCGCTGTCATGGCACGATCCAGATCCTTCTGATCCGATACCGTTTCGACACGAAATCCATGCGTGGTTAATATATTTTCGAATAATAAGCTTAAATCCATATCGTCTTCAACAAGCAGGACATGTATTTCTTTATTATTTGCAGGTGAGGCAGTTTCTCCATGTGAAGCCACGTCTGCTGGAATTGAGAACGTGGCGATCGTACCATGACCATACGTTGATTCTAGCATCAAGTCACCGTCCATTAATGCCGCTAATTTTTTTGAAACTGAAAGTCCTAATCCTACTCCTTCAACGTTGTTGTGATGTTCTGCCCGTCTGAAAGGTAGCATAATTTCTTCCAGCTCTGATTCCAGGATACCAATACCCGTATCGGTAACTTTAAACTGTAATACCCCATCAGAATAATTTGCTTTAAGAGTCACATGGCCGTTTTCGGTATATTTAATAGCGTTTGTTAAGAGATTAATTAATACTTGTCGAACATGTTGTTCATCTATATTCAGAGCAATATTGCCATTGCTGCTTTCAGTCCTGAAATCAAGCCGCTTTTTTCTGGCCAGCGGTCGAACAATATTTTCGATGTCAGTCAGTAATGTAGAAAGACTACAAGCCCGCCGCTGAATAGCCACGTGGTCACCTTCAACCCTTCCCTGCTCCAGTAAATTATCTATTAATGAAAGTAAATAGCTACCATTGGTAAAAATTGCAGTAACTGCCTTGTCTTGTTCCGAGCTACCACCTGTATATTGGTTTAATAATTCTGCATACCCCAGAATACTCGATAAAGGCGTTTTCAATTCATGTGACGCTGTAGCGATAAATTCACTTTGAGCTTTATTGGCTTTTTCCAACAAAGCATTATTCTGTTTTAATTTTTCATCCAACTGCTGCAAGCGATAGTGCAAAATTGCATTCTCATTTGATTGTTGTTGTACCGACTGCTGCATATCATGCTGCTTACTGGTCTCTAATAAAACAACTTCAAAACCAGATGAACTCGGGTATAAATAAATATCCGTAATAATGTTGTGAATGAATTCAACATAAGGAAGATATTGGGTGGCAGTTGTGTCGATACCCGTTAGAAAAGGTAATATCTCTTCAGCGTTTTTTTCAGAGCTGGCGACCATATCAAAATGGTAAAATGCCGCATTCCCTTCAAAGCTGACTAATTTGTTGTGCTCATCAAACCTCAACAAAAGATATTTTAACTCTTCTGAAAGGAATTGCGACAAGCCAACATTATCAATGTCGTGGGGCATAGAAAGTATCAAAGGACTCTGGCAAGCTTCTCAAAAGCTTCCTCCACTGCAAACCCTGTTAATGCACTGGATTTCCTAAAATGAATTCCTTTTTCTTTAAGCATAAGATAATCATCCTCTTCCAGTTCCCAGTCAGCCAGTAAATCGGCCTTGTTCAACAACAGTTGGTATGGTGGAGTGTTAAGTCTTAGATCGACCTCCTGCTTCAGTGCCAGTGCGCTAGTTAGAGTATTGCGCCGTGTGCCATCGGCAACAAGGATATAACCACTCGCGCCCTGTAAATAACTCATTTTAAGATTATCCAGGTTATCCGTGCCTGCGATATCCCATATGATTAGTTTTAGACTATTTTCATGGTCGAGATTGATAATTTTTGTTTCAATTTTTACTCCAACAGTCGTTATGTAGTCATCGCTAAAAATATTAGATACACAACGTCGTACCAGACTTGTTTTCCCGACACCAAAGTCACCGATCAAGCATATTTTTTTTGCTAATTCGCTCATTTATGTCATTGAAGGCTAGCTTCAAATCTGACTTGTCGTTGTCCAGGCTGATTGTCATTTCTATTTGAATCAGGCTTATCAGCTTCAGAAATTATTTGGCCAACAGGCACCCCATATAATTTTAATTTCTGTTTAATCGACTCTGCACGTCGCAACCGCAAAGGCAGATTGATTTCTTCACCACCATCCGCATCGGTCTCACCAATAATGCGAATTTGATAGGCCCTGTTCAACAACGATGAAAGCCTGTCAATTTCCAGAATGATAATGGCCACCTGTGGTAAAACCGTTTCTGAGCGGCTTTGTATGTTTGTGGCATCCAGAAATTTGATCGACTCAGCATTTAACGTATTGAGCAATGTCACGAGACGCCGCTGTTCATGACTAACCAGCGATGAACTATCAAAACTGACTTTACCCAAAAAATTCTCCGCCAGTTTGTTCAGGCTTTTTATCCAGTCCAGGCTTGCAATACCTGCATACTTAATCTTGTTATCGACTATCCGAGCTGACACCGTTTCAGGAGATTCCAGCACCTGATCCAGGAATGCCATTACCTCATCAGGCTCAAGTTTAATTTCTGTTAAATCAAGCGCATTGACACCAATGGGTAAAGTTTTTAGATTTTTTGCATTTAAATACCAGTGCGCTGGAGCGTTGCCGTTAACAGATAAAACTTTGTTTCCCAAAGTAGATTTTAATGAACCAGAAATGTTTAAAGTATCTCTTGCGCGTGACATAACAAGCGAATCATCCATCCCCTGAAATGCGGAAAGGTTAATCTGTATTTTCTCAGGATCTAAAAAGATTGACTGTTCTTGTGGCTTCCTGATGATCGCATCTGGATCCATTAAACCCTCAAGCTGCCACTGCCCTTCTGACTTATAATAGTTTAATACTTTTATGCCGGGCTGCTGATTCAGCTCGGCGACGTAATCTTCAACTTTATCACGCTGAAGTTTATTAAAGAGTAGAAACCCCATCGTCAATAAAACAATCATTGCCAGAGACCAGGCTGCCATTTTAATCATGCCTTTGTATTTCTGACTGTCCTCAGTTCCCTGCTCTTTATATTCAACCTGTAAACATTTATCCAATAAGGGCTTAAGAATATTTAAATCGGATTTATTACCTGAAAAATTTTTGAGTGAATCAGGCTCAAGTGCGTGCATGCTTTCAAGTATTTCGCGCATATCATCCACGAAAGATGCCGGTGGTAAACCATGAACAACGCAAGCCAGGATTGCATACGGCCCATCAACCAGGTAAACCATGTGGTCACCAATGGTCACCCGCTGTAGCATTTCATCATTCTCAACAAAAGAGTCCTGCACGAAACTCTGGATGGCCATTAGCATGGCGGAAACAGCATCGCTATCTGTATGTTTTGCGCCTTCAGTGTAACTGTGCTGAATCAGCAGGCCTGTTTCTCTGTGGATTAACATGGCCTGCTCGACACTATAAATAATGGTGTTTCTAAGTAAGATTTCCGAAAAAGGTATGCCGGTACGCGCAGATTCGATTCGCCATTTTAATGACTTCAGGGAAAAGCGCTGGCTAACGGTGCGATCGATTCGTTCAATAAAGGAGCGCAACATTTCACTGACAGCGCGTCGTATCGCAGGCAGAATGACAGGGTAAAGCAAATCAGAAAATGTTTTTGGATCCTTTTTAATCGATAATTTGACCGCTTTTTCCAGCGGCTCAGAAAGCGCGCGACCTAAAGCTTCTTTCTGTTCTTCTTTTTCTATCCGTCCAAGCGCATCAGGTAGAATCTCAGCGACATCCTGGCTGCGTCTATCCAGGCTTGAAACGCGTTCCTTTAATTCCTCAACAGTTTTATTTTCTGCTCCCAGAATAATGCTACGCAGCTTATCCAGTTCAGAATAATTTTTTGATTGAACATCTGACATTAGCCTTTGCTGACTTGTTCAGACAGCGCCGATAAAATTTCTGCTAATTTATTTTTATCCAGCTTATTTTTCTCCAGTGTATCGGCTTTTCCCTGCAAGGCGTCTTCAAGCTGGTGATGATTTTTTTCAATGGCCGCCAACAACTCCTGACGTGTTTCATGCAAATGGTCACGCACTTCCATTATTTCACTTTGTAATTCTTTTTGCTGCTTTTCCAGCTGTAGACCCAGGCGTTCAATTCCAGAACTCATTCTATCTGTTAATTCTTCCATGGCCATTTTTCGCGCTTTACTTTCTGAAGCTAAAGTTTCTTTTTCAAGTCTGGTGATTTGGCCTTCAAGCAAAGTCTTAAGTGCTTTACTTTCGCTGATCAGCTTGTCTTCCAGTTTAAGCAGTCTCTGTTCAGACTCGCGTTGATAGGCGCCAAAAAGAATTTCACGCAACTGATCGATTGATTGATCGGCTGGTTCAGCCTGAGGAGTGATGATTTCAGCCTTATTTCCCATGTCTGCAAACCCGGATGTTACAATTTGTTATATTCTAGCCCGCATATTGCATGAAGGGAACGGATTTTCCGGGAAATCTGCCGAAGAAGATTGGACAAACATCACGAATGCCTTGGCAAGCCAAGGCTTGAGTGGTTTTGTTCAAGATTCGAAGGCAGATTTTTCGGAAAACCGTTCAGGCCCAAACTGTATTTTGCGAAACTGTTATCTTTCTCGAAGAGATTGAAAGAATGAATAAATTTCAAATTCTGGAGCCGCCTTTGTGCAATATGCGGGCTAACTGTAACAGGCTGAAAACAAAAGAAATCTCTGAAAAGAATCATCCGTAACATTTTAGCGAAGAAATCTGGCACGACAACTTCCACCTTTCCTTAATCGTTTAACCGCCTGGGTTATTTAAGATTATTCAAGTGGGCGAGTCCTGACTGACAGACTCAAGCCTGTAACCATGTTGATAAATTGAAGTCAGCTCCCAGCCATTTTCTTCTGTCAGGGATAATTTTTTTCTGATACGGCTGATATGTGTGTCGACAGTCCGGGTATTTAATTTTGGGTTAGCACCCCATACATTTTCAAGAATATGGCCACGCGAAAGTATCCGGTTTGCGTGTCGAAAAAGAAAAACGGCGAGGTCAAATTCTTTCTGAGTCAGGTCAATCGCCTCATTATTCAGATGGATGCTGTGCGTATTAAATTGAATGTTATAAGGCGGCATCTCGAAGTTTGCCGCATGCATGAAATCAGCAGTACCACGACGAGTAATTGCATCCAGTCGAGCCAGCAATTCACGCCGCTTAACAGGTTTAAGCATGTAATCGTCAGCACCTGCATTCAGTGCGTTTACAATTTCATCCTCACTATCCAGAACAGTTACAAAAAGAACGGGCACTGCCATGTGATTCTCTTTTCTGATCCAGTTAAGCACTTCCAGACCATCCATGCCGGGAATCAGCCAGTCCAGGATTAATGCATCATAGCTTTCATTTTTCAGGGTACGAATAAACTCTTTGCCTGAATTAAACGCGACACAGCTATTGCCTTCTTCTTCAAGCCAGTTCTGTATGAGACGCACTTGATCGTGGTCATCTTCGAGCAGAGCAACCCTCATATTCCTGTGATGTCCGTAGTTTGAATCTGATTAGAGACTATATCAATTCTTTGGAAGCTTATGCAATGATTAGAAGGTTGATGTAATAGCCTGTTATTCATGTTTTTGTAGCGATTTCGATACCCTCTGTTGCGATGCTTGCCAGCGTCTCGATTTGCGCTTCTGTAATGATATAGGGCGGCATAAAATAGATAACATTTCCAAGTGGCCGCAGCAGTGCGCCTTGCGATAATGCATGCTGATAAACCCTGATCCCGCGCCGTTCCCGCCAGTCAAATGCCGTTTTTGTTGCCTTATCTTTAACCATTTCAATAGCCAGGATCATTCCAGTTTGTCGTACCTCCGACACGTGTGGATGCGCTTCAAGGTGGCGAGTCGAATCTGCCATTTTTTCAATGAGTTTCTGGTTACTTTTGATGACATTTTCATTTGTAAAGATTTGTAAAGTGGCCAGTGCCGCACTGCAGGCGAGCGGATTTCCGGTGTAAGAATGCGAATGCAGGAAAGCTGTTAAATTCTCATAGTCATCATAAAAAGCATCATAAATATGCTCATGCGTCATGACGACTGATAGCGGCAGGTAACCACCCGTTAAGCCTTTTGACAGACACATGAAGTCAGGACTGATATCAGCCTGCTCACAGGCAAACATTGTGCCTGTACGGCCAAAGCCAACGGCGATTTCATCGGCGATTAAATGGACGTTATAGCGGTCACAGGCAGCGCGCAACAACTCCAGGTAGACAGGGTCATACATGCGCATATTGCCCGCACATTGCACCAAAGGCTCCACGATCACAGCCGCAATTTGATCGCCCTGCTCTGCCAGTATTTTTTCCATGTGCTCAAACTGGCGTATCGCAACTTCACGACAGGTTTCATCGTCTTCTCGTTGATAACAGTCCGGGCCGGGTACGACGATGGATTTCATCAGTAATGGCTCATAGGTTTCCTTGTATAAAGCCACGTCTCCTACCGCGAGTGTCCCCAGTGTTTCGCCGTGATAACTATTGGATAAACACACAAACTGTTTTTTCTCAGGCTGGCCAGAATTGAGCCAGTAGTGATAACTCATTTTCAGCGCGACCTCCACAGCAGAGGAGCCATTGTCAGCATAAAAAGCACGTGTCAATCCCGGCGGCGTAATGGCAACTAGCTGTTCGGACAACTGAATAATCGGTTCATGGCTAAAACCAGCCAGCAGAACATGTTCAAGCTCATCAAGCTGCGCTTTGACTGCAGCATTGATCTTTGGGTTGGCGTGTCCAAACAGATTGACCCACCAGGAACTGATGGCATCGATATAGCGATTGCCTTCAAAATCTTCCAGCCATACACCCTCCCCCCGGCGGATCGGTATCATCGGCAGCGTTTCATGATCCTTCATTTGCGTACAGGGGTGCCACAGGACCTTAAGGTCGCGTTGTTTTAATTCATCACTATTCATACTGATTTATATTACAGGTAAGTTGGGCTAGCGGGGACATTTTAACCAACAGAAAACAATTGGGACTTGTTCAGACCTTCCCTTGATATTTTATATTTCTCGCGACCAGAAAAAAGCGCCTTGAACTTTACAAATTCCCTGTGCTAATGTTTTTCGCATCTTAACAGCATGGACGTGGTCAGTATGTCATCCAGAATATCTGCGAACCTTTCTTTTATTGAAAAAAAGACAGTGGCCCTATTAGCCATATCCTTATTAATTCAGTTTTCATGTCATAGCAACAAACTTTATGCAGCATCGACTGCGTTTTGTGAACAGCTGGGCGGTACCCTTGCTTGCGAAGAAACCGTCCCAATAGTGACGCAATGGGAGTATTTAGCATGTGATGAAGCTGGTGCATATTTGGGCAGGAGTCAACTTTGGTGTAGAGTCTTAGGTGGAAGCACGACATCCAATGGTGGGTGCGTTGGTGCCAGGAAGATTAACGGCGATGGGGATCTGCTCGCAGTTGCGACAGACTTTGAAACTCAAGTTCGAGCTACCTGCGATATAACGCCTCCTGATGGTATAACATGGGGTGATATCTCTGATTCGTATCAGTGTTGGCAACTCAAGCGAAGTTACATAAATGGAACTGAGGTACTTAGTGGTGCAAAATTAACTTTCTCAGGGAAAGTAAGGGGGGGACCTGACAGGGCCTGCGCATACGATTGGACTGAGACTGTTTATGGGCGGCGTGACAGAAAACTCATATGTCCCAATGGATACGACGCTCGCTACCAGTGGATTGATAACCAAAATAAAAACCTGTACTGTCTAAGACTGCCCACATATACCCTCAACCCCGGCCCTCCACCAAACGACTGTCCCGACAAGGAAGGCAACCCCTGCTCCCCCGCCACCGGCAACAAATTCCAGACCGAGACGGATTACGCAGCCGGGGGTAATGTCAGCTTAAACTTCTCCCGCCACTACAACAGCATGGGCAAGTACCGCCACGGCAAACATTTAGCCCCCGACTGGCGCCCTGACTTTTCAGCAGAGATGGATGCCGCAGCTTCACAAAGTCAGCTACCCCGTCTTGCTGGTGGCGATGCTTCCAGCGCTTACACCACCCCCGAAGCAGCCTGCATTGAAGGCTTTGCCGAGATTAAAGCTACCGTCTGGGGCGGTACCCTCGCTGATGCCAGCGCCGAATACGCAGGCGGCAATCTCTGCCGGGTTTTTAAAGGCGAACAAACCCTTAGCTGGTTCACCATCAACGGCGGTAGCAGCGGCAGTTACAATGCACCTGTCAACATCCACACCCTCATCCGCGCCAACGGCAGGCTTTACGTCTTTCAACAGAAAAACGGCCAGTGGCTGGACGAACTCAACCCGAACGTAAAACTCGTCGCCAGTAGTGACAACTGGATTTTCACCGACTCCAACAACACCCAGGAAACCTACAACACATCTGGCCAACTCATTGCTATCACAAAACCCTCTGGCAGAACCACGACGCTGTCTTATGACCTGGCAACCGGCGCAGGCGGCGACGGCAATCCCGATACCCTCGATCAGGTCACCGATGCTTCCGGCCGCAACCTGACTTTCAGCTACAACTCGAGCAGTAACGGACAGCCTCACCTGGCGTCTGTGACGACACCGGATGGTGTCATCAGCTATGCCTATGATGGCAAAGGCAACTTGAGTACGGTCACCTATCCGGATGGCGCCAGCAAAACCTACCACTACGAAGACACAAACTTCCCGCATCACCTGACCGGCATTACCGATGAAAATGGTGTGCGCTTTGCCAACTGGTCCTACGACAGCAATGGCAAGGCGATTTCTTCAGAACACGCCGGCGGGGTTGAGCGTAGCACGTTCACCTACAACGCCGACGGCACGACCACCGTGGTTGGGGCATTGGGTGATACCCGCACCTATCACTTCGAAGTCCAGAATGGCCTCCGCGTGGTCAGCCGGATCACTGGCGATCAATGCACCACCTGCGGCAACGGCTTCATGCAAAGCCGAACCTATGATGCCAATGGCTTCTTATCCGGCTACACCGACTGGAACGGCAATCGCACCGAGCTGGTCAACAACGACCGGGGGCTGGTTATCCGCCGTACTGAAGCGGCAGACACGCCAGAAGAGCGAACAACCAGTACTCAATGGCACCCCGATTTCAACCTGCCCACCCGCATCACTGAACCGGGCCGCATCACGGATTTTACCTACAACGGCAGTGGTCAACTGCTCAGCCGCAGTATCACGGATATTGCTACGGGCAAGGTTCGCATCACCACCTTTACCTATCATCCCGCCGGTTCAAATGGTGCGGGGCTCATCGCCAGCATCGACGGCCCGCGTACCGACGTGGACGACATCACGCGCTATGCCTACGATGCCAATGACAATTTGATCTCGATCACCAATGCGCTCGGCCATGTCACCCGGATCACTGCCCACGACCCCAGCGGCAGACCCACGACCATTATCGACGCCAACGACATCCAGACCCATCTTGGTTACGACGCCCGTGGCCGTTTACTCAGCATTGAACGCGCCGCCGGCACCGCAGACGCCAGCACAACCCGCCTGACTTACGACGCAACCGGCCAGATCACCCGCATTACCCTGGGTGACGGCAACGTCCTGGATTATGGCTATGACCCTGCCCATCGTCTCACCACGGTAACAGACAGCCTCGGCAACACAATTGAATACACCCTGGACGCCATGGGCAACCGCACAAAAATCAAGCGCAAAGACCCAGCCGGTGTTCTCACACAAACCCAAAGCAGGGTATTTGATCAACTCAGCCGCCTGCAACAAAGCATCGGCGCCCAAAACCAGATCACGCAGTGGGCTTATGACGGCAACCACAACCCGACCGTTCAGACCGACGCCCTGAACCGGCAAAGCAACAACCTGTTCGACGCCCTGGATCAACTCATCCAGGCGACTGACCCTGACCAGCAACAAACCGGTTTCAGCTATGACGCTCGCGGCAACCTGACCAGCGTCACCGATGCCAAAGGCTTGACGACCACCTACACTTACAACGGCTTCGATGACCTTATCAGCCAGACCAGCCCCGACACCGGCACTACCACGTTCACCCACGACGAAGCAGGCAACCCCATCAGCCAGACCGATGCCCGGGGCATCACAACCACATACAGCTACGATGCCCTCAACCGCCTGACCCAAATCAGCTACCCGGACAGCAGCCTCGACATCACCAACATCTACGATGAAAACGACGCGGGTCAGAACGGCATTGGCAAACTGACGACTATCATCGATGCCAGTGGCACCATCCGCTACCATTACGACGCCCGCGGCAATCTTACCCAGCGTCACTGGCAACAGACCAACAGCGATACATTCATCGATTACACCTACGATACCGCTGACCGCATCGTCCAGATCACCTACCCCTCCGGACGAACCATAGACTACACCTACAGCACAGCAGGTCAGATCACCACCGTCACCACCACTTTCAATGGCGAGACAAAAATCCTCGCCAGCAACATCGGCCACCTGCCCTTCGGCCCGCTGAACACCATGACCTACGGCAATGGCCTCAATTACAGCGCAAACTACGATCAGGACTACCAACTCGACAACCAGACCACTTCTGGTGTTCAACAGCGTGACTATACCCAGGACAACGTCGGCAACATCAGCGCCATCACAGACCTGATCCACAGCAACCGTAACCAAACTTTTGGCTACGACAACCTCGACCGCCTCAACAGCGCCACAGGTGGCTACGGCAGTCTGGGCTATGGCTACGACCCCATCGGCAACCGCCTGAACAAAACCACCGATGGCAACCTGACCAACTACAGCTACAGTAACCAAAGCCACCACCTGCAAGAGATCACCGGCAGCCAAAACAACGCCTACCAGTACGACGCCAACGGCAACACGATTGACAACGGCCTCTACCAGTTCACCTACGGTGACGACAACCGACTGCACAGCATCAGTCAGAACGGTACGGAAATCGCTCGCTACAGCTACAACGCCCTTGGGCAAAGAAGCAGCAAAACCGTCGCAGGAACAACCATCTGGTATCACTACAACCAAAGCGGCCACCTCATCGCCGAGATCGACGCCACAGGAAACACCCAACAAGCTTATGCCTGGCTCAACGGCCAACTACTGGCCTTGATCAAGACACAACAGAGTGCGGGTGGTGGTAGCACCGGGCCTGTTGCCTTATTGAATGAAACCAGCCTCAGCGGTATACAAGGACAAGCCTTGAACTACAGTTTTGAAGTACCCGCCAACGCCAGCAATCTGAATGTGCTGATGCAGACCGCAAGTGGCGACCCCGATCTATATGTGCGTTACGGCAATGCGCCCACAGAAGACGACTATGACTGAAGTGGTCTGATAGATCCGGCCACCGAATTAAGGCGTTAAAATGCCATAACGAGGTGAGAAATGACAACAGAAGTTATCGCAGATCGACTTGATACGGA
>DTYI01000049.1 GCA_012961935.1 Thiotrichales bacterium
ATGAATTACGAAAAGGACCTTAACAAAGCGTCCGGAATCACTTGACCACTACAGTCAGATCGGGTCTGAACTATTACAACACAAAGGGGCTTGATTTGATAAGCAGCGTCTTGGCGCTTGGAGGTTCCTCAAGCTCCCTTTGTGTCCTGCACTCTAGCAGTTAACTAAAATATCATTTTTGAGAGATACAAGAGGTTCCTTAAAAAAATAATTGAGGGCTAATCTGCTTTTAATGAGTTGTGTTCGATAAGTCTGGCAAATTTAGTAAACAGGTAGGGGTCTGATTTAATGCCTTCTTCTGCATGCATTACATCCATCGTTTCAGTATGTGTTCTGGCTTTTTCGTAGGGTCTGCTAAAGGTCATCGCATCATAACTATCAACGATAGAAATAATCCTTGCGAAATAGTGAATATCATCGCCATTAAGCTTGTCCGGGTAACCAGTGCCGTCAAAATACTCATGGTGATGCCTCACTGCTGTCGCAATAATGTCACAGTGATAAAGCTCCAGCGAAAGAATAATGTCTTCTCCTTTTTCGGAATGTGTATGCATCAACTTCCAGTCGTTCGCATCCAGTTTTGTTGGTTTATTCAGGATGGTGTCCGGGATACCAATTTTGCCGATATCATGTAAACAGGCAACCATTCTCAACGCGGCAAGATCGTCGACTTCCAGAGCGACAGCTTCGCCCAGAGCCTGGGCCAGTTTTTCAACACGAGCCGAATGTTGATAGGTTGTATGGTCCTTGTGCATCAATGCACGTGACAGCCCTTTAAAGCCAGGTAGCAATTTATTAAAGGGCATGGTTTAAATAGCAGCGCTTTTCTATTCAGAACTGAATAAAAATCAGGCCCGTCCCATCACTGAAAAGCTTTTGATAAATGGAGACGCCATGCGCGGATCTTTCAGCATAGCGGCATAGTCACCTTCTTTGAATTTGATTTTTCCAGTCGTAAAGGCCATGCCCAGACCAGCCATGCCGGGTGGTTTTTTCATCCATTTTTCCCACTGCTCCCGTTTTGCGCGCAAGTCCCAATTCAGACTTTGCCCATCGTAAGCGCCAGCAGATACGGCATTTCCATTTTCAATGGTAATGACACCCATCGGTTGCTCATCATCAGGAAACCCGTAACCGATAACAGAGTTGAAATTAATCTTTGCAAGCGCGTCAGCCAGTTCAGGCTCTGCATTCCAGGCTGTCATGAAGCTCTCCATCCACTCAGGCGAAAATAGGTCGCTCATGGGTCTCTCCTCACTAGATTGTGTAATTGTTCTGGCAGATTGCCGAAATACACAGGATATTGCAAGTAAAAAAACCAGCCCATTTATACTCCACTTTAACGTATAATGCCGCGCCTTTTATCGTATTAATTATTTGATTTTCATGTCTGAATTTATCTCGGAAATGAGCAAGCGGCGTACGTTTGCGATTATTTCTCACCCTGATGCGGGAAAAACCACAATCACGGAAAAATTGCTTCTATTTGGCCGGGCAATCCAGCAAGCGGGAACAGTCAAGGGACGCAAAGCTGCCAGACATGCCACATCTGACTGGATGGAGATGGAAAAACAGCGCGGTATTTCCATCACGTCTTCGGTTATGCAATTTCCCTACAAAGATTGCATTGTCAACCTGCTGGATACGCCGGGCCACGAAGATTTCTCTGAAGACACTTATCGCACACTGACAGCGGTCGATTCAGCGTTAATGGTCATCGATGTGGCAAAAGGCGTTGAAGAACGTACCGTCAAGCTAATGGAAGTCTGCCGCCTGCGTGATACGCCGATCATGACGTTTATCAACAAGCTGGATCGAGAGGGCAGAGATCCAATCGATCTGCTGGATGAAATCGAAGATGTCCTGAAAATTAACTGTGCGCCAGTTACCTGGCCGATTGGTATGGGTAAGCGGCTTAAAGGTGTTTACCACATTTATCATAATAAGGTGCATCTCTACAGCCCTGCGCATGGCGGGAAAATTCAGGAGGGGGAAATCATTGAAGGGCTGGATAATCCACGGCTTGATGAGCTACTCGGAGATCAGGCAGCTGAGCTGCGTGAAGAAATCGAACTGGTGCAGGGCGCAAGCCATGAATTCAACAAAGACGCCTATCTGGCAGGAGAGCTGACCCCTGTCTTCTTTGGTTCAGCCATCAACAACTTTGGTGTCAGCGAATTGCTGGATGATTTCGTTGAATATGCGCCCGCACCCTTGCCGCGCAAAACAGCGACACGAGTTGTCAAACCGGAAGAAGAAAAATTCACCGGCTTTGTTTTCAAGATCCAGGCTAACATGGATCCGCAGCATCGAGACAGAATCGCCTTCCTGCGCATCTGCTCTGGTAGTTTCGAAAAAGGCGCAAAACTGCACCATGTGCGCATCAACAAGGACGTTAAAATCAGTGATGCCCTGACCTTCATGGCATCAGATCGAGGGCATGTCGAAAAAGCTTACCCCGGCGATATCATCGGTCTGCATAACCATGGCACCATCCGTATTGGCGACACCTTTACACAGGGCGAAAAACTGCAATTTACCGGCATCCCTAATTTCGCACCCGAGCTGTTTCGCCGTGCGCAATTAAAAGACCCTTTGAAAATGAAGGCATTGCAGAAAGGTCTTGACCAACTATGTGAAGAAGGAGCCACTCAATTATTCCGCCCGCTGACCAATAATGATCTGATTCTGGGCGCTGTCGGTATCCTGCAATTTGATGTCGTTGCCCACCGTCTGAAGAATGAATACAACGTGGATTGTCAGTTTGAAGCGATCAATGTTGCCACCGCCCGCTGGGTCAGCTGCGATGATGAAAAGAAATTTGCTGAGTTTAAAACCAAAGCAGCCAACAATCTGGCATTGGATCATGGTGAAGAACTGGTCTACATTGCACCCACCCGAGTCAATCTGCAAATGGCCGAAGAAAAATGGGCCGAAGTCCATTTCCTCGCAACCCGGGAGCATGGGGTTGATAAATGAATAGCGCTATTCGTCCTGAAACCATGTTGGTTCTGCGAGTTTGAGGTGTTCGCCTATATCTGCTTCAATTTCATCAAGCAATGCAAATCTTTTCTTATACAGAGATCGTTTTTTTGATTTGATTTCAGCAAGGTTCTTACGTGTTGACTCGACAGGCAATTGCCAGAATGATCCGTCGTAACGCGTCGCGCCACGATCCTGCCAAACTTCATCATAATTGACCGAAAGCAGGTTTTCAGCCTTACTGCCGAAGAAGCTATGTCGGTGCACACGGGAGGAATCTGAAACGGCCAGGATTTTGGATACATTGATTTGCCTAAACACCATTTTGGATACTTCAATTAGAAAATCACGTGGACGAACACCATGCATTGCTTTAGTAAATGCCCGGTAGGTATCAAGGATGTCATCAGTATTACGACCCTGGATAGCCCCAATAATCACATCGATTTTTCCATCCTTGTTCGTATCAAAAGAAAAAGCCAGTGAATATGCTCGAAAATGATTAAAGAAAATATTTATAACAAGTTGACCCTCGCGCAGGAACCATATTGGCTCATCCATGATAATACGTAGGCCTTCCATCGTCTTATTCATATCTAACAGAACAACACGTTGCTTCACGCCGTAGGTGAAAGGAATACCTAAGCGATCAATCGTTGCGCAATGGTTTATGACCTGCTGAGTTCGTTTTGGAGCATCCCAGTCCGAACAGATAAAAGGCCAGACAACTACCCCTGTTATTTCTTTTCTATTATCCAGCAAGTTTTTCATGGCAGACCCCTCTGCCGCATCAAGCATAGATACAAGGTCTTTATGATATTTAAGGGCGTTGATAAAAAAATGAAGGGTAAATTTCCACCTTGCAAAAGAATTATCCTCCTCTGATATTTTCAGAGAGAGAAGCCAGAGTGATTTTAAGGTCGAAAGTGTCATTATGATTTGTACAAGTTTATGAGGCTGCAGATGTGTTGTTTGAACAAAAGTGATTCTGGTGCCGTTTATTTAGTTCGACGTTTAGCAAGTGGTCATTTTCTAAGACGATACGAATCAGCATAGTAATCTTTATTGATCGCGCATATCAAGACGATTAAGTCACAGAATGAAAGTCTCACCTTTAATTTTTTCATACAGACTATTTTTCGTTCACCAGCATGCGAAAAAGATCGAACTCCGTATAAAATATTCTAGATTTTTGTGGTACAAGATTTGAATTATGCCAATAGCAATTATCAAGAGTGATATTACGACTCTCGCAGTCGATGCCATTGTTAACGCCGCAAATAATTCTTTGTTGGGAGGAGGCGGGGTTGATGGCGCGATACACCATGCAGCTGGTCCGGATCTGTTTGCATATAATCGAACGCTGGGTGGTTGCCCGACCGGGGAAGCACGAATCAGTCCGGGGTTTAATCTGCCAGCCAAATGGATAATTCACACGGTTGGCCCGGTGTGGCAGGGTGGCGATGCTGGCGAGGCCGTACTATTACAGGCCTGCTATGTAAACAGTTTCACTCTGGCGCTCGAATATGAAATCGAATCCATCGCCTTTCCAGGCATCAGTACCGGAGTCTATGGATACCCCAAACAGGCAGCGGCCTGGATAGCACTGAGTGCCATGCGTGAATTTGATCCACACTTTAAAATAATAACTGCTTGCTGTTTTAGTGAGGCTGACCGTCGATTGTATGAGGATATTTTCACAGCCCGATAAATGTTAGAATCTGCTTTTGCATTAACGCTAATTGAGTAGAGGTTATGGCAGGACATAGTAAATGGGCCAACATCAAACACAAGAAGGCTGCGAACGATAAAAAACGCGCCAAGGCCTGGACCAAAATAATTCGTGAAATTACGGTGGCTGCAAAAACGGGACAATCTTCCGACCCGGCAGCTAATCCGCGTTTGCGCCTGGCCTGGGATAAAGGTCTGGCTGCGAACATGCCCAAAGACACCATCGAGAAAGCGGCCAAGCGAGGTGCAGGTGAGCTTGAAGCCGTCAACTACGAAGAAATTCGTTACGAGGGCTATGGCCCAGGCGGCGTTGCGATAATGGTTGATTGCATGACGGACAATAAAAACCGCACTGTTTCCGAAGTGCGCCATGCTTTTACCAAGGCTGGTGGCAATCTGGGTACTGACGGCTCGGTTGCTTATATGTTTACTAAAGTCGGCATCATCAGCTTTGAGCCGGGTGCAGATGAAGATGCCATCATGGAAGCCGCGCTGGAAGCAGGTGCTGATGATATTATCAATAACGATGATGGCTCGATTGATGTGCTGGCGTTGCCAGATGACTACCAGGCTGTCAAGGATGCATTGGAAAGTGCCGGCCAGGTTCCCATCAATGCAGAAATCACCATGCGCGCTGAAACACTATCTGCCGTCGATGTTGATGCAGCTGAAAAAATCATGCGCCTGATCGACACACTGGAAGACCTGGATGATGTCCAGGATGTTTACACCAATGCGGATATTCCGGATGAAGTACTGGAAGCGGCCGTAGGCTGATGATCCTAATAACCGCAGGTAAACACAATTTTGCGCAGGATCTAAAGCTGCAATCCTGCGTTGCAGTGCTTGACAAGGGCAGGCCATTGCCTGCGCACTGCGCCTTGTCTTGCAGCCTTATCTCTCAACGCAAAACTGCGTTTAACTGCGGTTATTTAGGATGATCCGCATTCTGGGCATTGACCCCGGCTCACGAATGACTGGCTATGGCGTGATCGACAGCGACGGCCGAGATAGCACGCATGTTGCCTGCGGCACGATTCGTGTCGAAGGTGATAGCCTGCCTGAGAAACTAGGGATGATCTTTCATGAAGTTAGCGCCGTTATCAAAACCTGGCAGCCAGAGCAAATTGCGATTGAAGATATATTCATGTCACGCAGCGCCGGTTCTGCACTCAAGCTGGGGCAGGCGCGGGGTGCGGCCATTTGCGCTGGTGTCGTATCAAATTTACCCGTTGCAGAGTATTCAGCCCGTGAAGTAAAACAGGCTGTTGTCGGAACGGGCGGTGCTGACAAAGAACAAGTGCAACACATGGTGCGGTTATTGTTGAAGCTTTCCGAAACACCCCAGGCCGATGCGGCGGATGCACTGGCTGTTGCGCTGTCACATGCGCACACCGAGTCTGTTGCCGCAAAAATTCCAGCCATGATAAAAGGGCTACGTCGATGATTGGCCGCCTCAAAGGTGAGTTACTGTTCAAGCAACCACCGCATTTACTGGTTGATGTGAGTGGTGTGGGTTATGAACTCGAAGCACCTATGTCGACGATTTACGATTTACCCGAGGCAGGGCATGAAGTTGTATTGCTGACTCACCTGACGATTCGCGACGACGCACATATTCTTTTTGCTTTTTTGACAGAAGCCGAGCGTAGCCTTTTTCGAACGCTGATTAAGGTAAATGGCGTCGGACCCAAAATGGGTCTGGGTATTCTTTCGGCCATGAATCCTGCTGAATTCCGCGCTTGCATTTTACAAGGCAACAATACCGCACTGACAAAGATACCTGGCGTTGGTAAAAAGACATCGGAGCGTTTAATTATTGAAATGCGCGACCGCCTGGAAAAAACAGAAGCAGGCGTGGAATCTTATGCGGTTGGGACGACACCATCCGGCAGGGCTGATCCACTTACCGAGGCCACCCAGGCGCTGGTCGCCCTGGGTTATAAACCGCAGGAAGCCAGCCGCATGACCGGGCGGATTGACAGCGATGGCCTGAGTAGCGATGAAATTATTCGCCAGTCCCTCAGAGCGGTTTTATAAATGGAAGACATACGTCAAATCAATGCCCCACCCAGTGCCGATGAGCGCGCTTTGGAACAAACAATTCGGCCCAAACGACTGGATGACTATACCGGTCAGCCTCAGGTTTGCCAGCAGATGGAGATTTTTATCGGCGCTGCGCGCAAGCGGGCCGAAGCACTGGATCATGTGTTGATATTTGGCCCACCGGGTCTGGGCAAAACCACGCTTTCACATATTATCGCGCACGAGATGGGCGCTAATCTGCGCCAGACTTCAGGCCCTGTGCTTGAAAAGGCAGGTGATCTGGCTGCATTGCTCACCAACCTGGAAGAGGGCGACGTGCTGTTTGTGGATGAGATTCACCGCCTCAGCCCGGTAGTGGAAGAAATTCTTTATCCTGCGATGGAAGACTACCAGCTTGATATCATGATCGGCGAAGGCCCAGCTGCACGTTCCATCAAACTTGATTTACCTCGATTTACGCTGGTCGGCGCCACAACCAGAGCCGGGTTGCTGACATCACCTTTGCGTGATCGCTTCGGCATCGTGCAACGGCTGGAATTTTATTCAGCAAAAGATCTGAGCACAATTGTTCAACGTTCCGCAGGCATCCTCAATGTCACCCTCGACCAGGGCGGCGCAGCAGAAATTGCCCGGCGTTCCCGTGGTACGCCACGCATTGCCAATCGCCTGTTACGCCGCGTGCGAGACTACGCAGAGATCAAGGCCGATGGCAAAATTGACACAGAGATTGCAGATCGTGCGCTGGATTTGTTGAATGTCGATGTGCATGGCTTTGACCATATGGATCGACGCCTGCTGCTAGCCATTATTGAAAAGTTTGATGGTGGCCCGGTGGGTGTTGATTCACTTGCAGCCGCGATTGGTGAAGAGCGAGGCACCATCGAAGACGTCATCGAACCTTTTTTAATTCAACAGGGTTTTATGATGCGCACCTCCCGAGGCCGTGTGGCGACCCGCAATGCCTATCTGCACTTTGGCCTGACCTATTCTGATCAGGAAAAAACTGGAACCCCTTCTGGGGAATTGTTCGATAATAATATCTGAATGATTTAATGAACTTTTTATCCTGATTTTGTCGTATCTTAGATAGTTTTTATGAAGCAATTTCGTTGGCCAATACGGGTTTATTACGAAGATACTGATGCCGGCGGCGTTGTCTACTACGCAAACTATCTGAAGTTTATGGAACGAGCGAGGACAGAATGGCTGCGTGATCTGGGCTATGAACAGGACATGCTCATGGATCAGGGGGTTATTTTTGTTGTGCGGCGGGTCGGCATCGACTATATACAACCAGCGCGGTTTAACCAAATGCTGGAAGTGCTGACCACAGTCACTGCAACGGGGCCTGCCAGTGTAACGTTTAAACAGCAAGTGATGCATGAGAGTAATATTCTGGCCGAGGCAGTGGTAAAACTGGCTTGTCTGGATGTAGGTAAGTTTCGGCCACACAAGATGCCGGATTCATTATTTAAGGAAATAAAGAGGTACATCAATGTCAGTTGACATGTCTATCCTGAGCCTGATCACGGAAGCCAGTTTGGTGGTCAAGGTTGTAATGGCGCTTTTGATGCTGGCTTCGCTGGCTTCCTGGTGGCTGATTTTTATCAAATGGGGTCAGTTACGCAAAGCGAAAGATGAAGTGCAGGAGTTTGAAGAAAAATTCTGGTCTGGCACCAGTCTGGACAAGCTATATCAAGGTATGTCCCGCTCTGGCAATGTTTCCGGTTCTGCGAATATATTTGTTTCCGGTTTTAAGGAATATGCACGCCATGTCAATACACCCTCCAAGGCACACCTGAGCCGGCTTGATATGGTTACGCGCTCGATGCGTGTTGCGCTGTCGCGTGAAGTTGACAACCTCGAACGTTCTCTGGCCTTTCTCGCGACGGTTGGTTCGACCAGTCCCTATGTAGGATTGTTTGGAACCGTCTGGGGCATCATGAATTCATTCCGGGCAATGGCGAATGACGAGCAGGCTGCCACTTTGTCAGTGGTGGCGCCGGGCATCGCAGAAGCCTTGATCGCAACTGCCATCGGTTTATTTGCTGCAATACCTGCGGTAATTGCCTACAATCGCTTCTCGGATGATGTTGAACGCCTGATTACCAGTTACGACACTTTTGTGGAAGAATTTACCACCTTGCTGCAACGCCAGTTCACAACTCAGACTGAAACCTGATGTCACAAGCGCACCCACGCATACGCCGCAAACCCATGTCTCAGATCAATGTGGTGCCCTACATTGATGTCATGCTGGTCTTGCTGGTCATTTTTATGATAACAGCACCCTTATTACAGCAGGGGGTAGAAGTAAACTTACCGAAAGCTTCTGCCAAAGCGGTTAGCAATGAAGATGGAAAAGATAAAATTGTTATCAGCGTGACCCAGAATGGAAAATATTTTCTCGATAGTGACGGTAAAAAGGCTTTGCCGATGTCTGCATCTGCACTGACGAATCGGGTGGCTGAATTATTAGCGGAACGTGAAGACAAACGAGTTTATGTGCGCGGTGATACCAGCGTTGACTACGGCCGTGTTGTCGCTGCGATGGTCGCATTGCAAACTGCAGGGGCGTCAAGCATCGGATTGATTACAGAACCGCAAAAAACGCCAGCGGAAAATTCGAAAAAATAGAATGTGGGAGAAACTGAAACAACATCCAGTGGCCGCGCTACTGGCTATTTTAACGCACTTGTTTCTGCTGGCGTTTTTTGTGGTCAAGTTTGATTTGTTTGATCGTAACCTCACCGGTGGCTCGGTGATCGATACGGTTGAAGCTGAATTAATTGTGTCACCGAAACAATTAAAGCAAATGCAGCGGCAACTGGAACAGCAGGAAAAAATTGATGAACAGGCGCTTGAAGAAGAGCAGCAGCAACAGGCGGAACTCGAACAGCAGGAAATGATCAAACGCCAGGAAGAAGAGAAAAAACAGCAGGTGGAAAAACAGCTAGAAGAGGAAAAACGGAAAGTTGAAGAAATGAAACTGGCTCAGCAAAAAAAACTGGAAGAGGAGCGTCAACAAACCGAGCTGAAACGCAAGGAGGAGGAATTGCGCATCGCCAAAGAAAAGGAAGAAGCGGAACTTGAAGCAAAGCGTCTGGCCGAGGAAAAGCGAAAGTTAGAAGAAGAAAAACTACGCATTGTCGAGGAAAAGCGCAAGCAGGAAGAAGAAGCCAAACGCGTGGAAGAAGAGAAACGTAAAAAACGGAAATGCGGAATAATCGCAATGATTCCGTACCAGTGAATAAAAGGGAAGAACCACCAACGCGCATGATGCTTTTGGACAATTGCAAGAAACATTCAAGATTCTGCGGACAATTACACCCGCTTCCTCGTTATAGCAAAAAAAGACTTAAAACCTA
>DTYI01000050.1 GCA_012961935.1 Thiotrichales bacterium
AAATTCCATTCCCTTCATGAAATATCCGGGTTAATCAGGTGAAATCACGCCCACCATTTTTTGCAATCGCCGTGTTGTCTTCAGCGGTGCTGGCCTATGAGATTCTACTCATGCGGCTGTTTTCCATTATCCAGTGGCACCACTTCGCCTACATGATTATCAGCCTGGCTCTGCTCGGTTTTGGTGCGAGCGGCACGTTCGTTTCAATCACACAGAAATATTTATTCAAGCGGTTCTCAACCGCTTTTTTATTGAATATCGTCTTGTTTTCCGTGAGCAGTGTCGGCTGTTTTCTGCTGGCACAATCGGTACCTTTCAATCCTGATGAAATTTTGTGGGACAAGCAGCAACCAATGCGTCTGCTGGGTATTTATCTTTTGCTCGCCCTACCCTTTTTCTTTGCCGCAAATGCGATTGCGCTGACGCTGAGTTATTTTCACAATCGCATTGCCCGTATTTATGCGTTTGATTTATTCGGTGCCGGGCTGGGCAGTTTAGGCATTATCGTACTGCTCTTTATCGCGATGCCGATACCCGCATTATTGATTACCGGCTGTCTGGGGCTTGTTGCTGCGGCTGTGGCATCGTGGGAATTAAAAATACAGGCACGTGGCTGGTTATTGTCAGCATTGTTCGTGACAGCTGCAGGGTTAATCCTGTTCGGCGTGCGCAGTGAATTGCACTTGTCTCCTTATAAAGAATTAAGCCAGGCGTTGCGTATCACCGGTACAGAAATTGTCAGTGAACATTCCAGTCCACTAGGGTTACTGTCTGTTATGGAAAGCAAAACAATTCCGCTGCGACATGCGCCGGGGCTGAGTTTAAACGCCAGTGGTGAACCGCCTGCGCAGGTCGGAATTTTTACTGATGGTGGCGGCATGACGGCCATTACCAGAGAAACCGGAAACCCTGAGGATTATACCTATCTGGATCAGGTCACCTCAGCAGCAGCTTACCATCTTTTTAAACCAAAGCATGCTCTGGTGCTGGGTGCAGGGGGTGGTAGCGGTATTTTACAGGCACGATTTCACGCTGTACCACAAATCGATGCGGTCGAATTAAATCCACAACTGATTAAACTGCTGCGCGAAGATTATGGAGATTTTACCGGGCATCTGTTGAACGCAGAAAATATTCAGCTATATGAAGGTGAAGCACGAGGATTTATAACCGGCACAAAGAAAAAATACGGTCTTATCCAGGTGGCACTGCTGGATTCGTTCGCCGCTTCTTCAGCGGGCTTGTATGCATTAAATGAAAGCTATCTTTATACCGTTGAAGCGCTGGAAGCCATGCTGAAAAAACTTCAACCCGACGGTTATCTGGCCATCACTCGCTGGATTAAACTTCCCCCGCGCGACAACTTGAAGTTGTTTGCAACCGCAGTGGACGCCCTGAAAAATACTGGGGTAGAAAATCCCGGACAACAACTTTTGTTTCTTCGTAGCTGGCAAACCGGCACTTTACTGATAAAAAACAGCGCGGTCACACAAGATGAAATTTCTGCACTGAAAAAATTCAGCAACGATCGTTCGTTTGATCTGGCCTGGTATCCTGGCATCCAGGCTGACGAAGTGAATCGATTTAACCGGCTATCAAAGCCCTATTTCCATCAAGCCGCAGTCGCAACACTTGGCGATGAGCGCGCAGCGTTTTTCGAACGGTACAAATTTTCACTGCAGCCGGCCACCGATGATCGTCCGCATTTTTTCCATTTTTTCAAATGGTCAGTTTTGCCAGAGATTCTTTCACTGCGCGACAAAGGTGGTCTGCCATTACTAGAGGGTGGTTACCTCGTGCTGGTCGCAACACTCATACAAGCCTTAATTGCCAGCGTGGTGCTGATCCTGTTGCCGTTGTTTTTCACGAGAAAGATAAAACCGTCATCTAACCCAGTCAGTAAAAGCCGCGTGGTGTTGTATTTTTCCGCCGTCGGTCTGGCATTCCTGTTTATCGAGATTGCATTTATCCAGAAATTTATTCTTTTTCTACATCATCCTTTATACGCGGTTGCTGTCGTGCTGACAGCCTTTCTGATTTTTGCCGGGTTGGGTAGTGGATTTTCCTGGCGACTGGTGAAAGGTGGTTATTATCGACACGCAATCGCAGGATCTGTGACAGGTATTGTCGTGCTCGGCCTGCTTTATATGTTCGCAACAGAAATAATTTTTGCGCAATTCATCTCGTTACCGGCCACAGTAAAAATTCCAATCACATTGTTAATGATTGCGCCACTGGCTTTTTTCATGGGTATGCCGTTTCCGCTGGCGCTGGCAAAGCTGGGGGATATTGCGCCCGACATGATTCCCTGGGCCTGGGGTGTGAATGGATGTGCTTCGGTCGTAAGCGCAGTACTGGCGACGTTACTCGCCATTCATTTCGGATTTAATATGGTGATTTTATTAGCGTTATTGTTATATGGATTGGTCTGGTTCAGCTTTCCGGAAAAGCGGGCCACCGATAGTCGTTAACGATCCTCTCCCGTTTTGATGAACGGATTTTTATATCGCCATCGACCCGACAGCTGTCGCCATAAACAGCCATGATGGATTCCAGTTCCCTGTACACAGCCTTTCGCTCGATGCGATTCAGGCCATTTGTTTCGACAGGTTTTTTGCCGCATTTTAATAGGCTGATATCATCACGCACAGCCTGACAACCTTTCTGGCAGATTGCCTCAACAATCTCATCTATCTTATTATTACTTAACACTTTTTCGCCCCACGTGTCAGCGTTAACCAGAATTATTCAGACGCTTGTCAGCTTTGTTTTTTGCTTATTGGGTATGACCATAACAAGCAGTCCGATTATGCAAATAAAAGCGGCAAATAAATAGGTGACACTGCCTCCCCACAGCGTCCACGCGTAGCCACTACCGAGCGTCCCGAGCACATTGCCGAGCCCGAAACCGACGCTAGAATATAATGCCTGCCCCCTTCCTTGCAAACGCCCGGGAAAATAGTGGTTGACCAGTTCAATAGCCGAAGCATGAAATAAACCATAACTGGCTGCATGCATCGTCTGTGCAAATAAAAGCATTGGCAGGTTATCGACAAACTGAGAAATCAGTACCCAGCGTATTGATGTAATCAATAACGCAAGTTGAAAAAGACGGATAGCACCAACACTTTCAAGCCAGCGATGAATCAGCAAAAAAACAATTATTTCTGCGATCACACCCAGCGCCCATAACCAGCCAATTTGCCCACCACTGTATCCATGCTCTTCAAGATAAATACTGAAAAAACCGTAGTACGCACCATGACTGGCCTGCATGAGTAAACAGGCGAGAAGCAAAGAAATAACCGGCCATTGTCTCAGCGTTTTTAGAATTGGAATATGTGGATGATCGTATGAAAATTCCGGCGATTGATTGAGCCACAAGGTCGCCAGCCAGATCATGATCAGGAAAACAATAATAATTGCGGGAAGCCAGTGAATGCCATGACGCTCAAAAACAGGCCCAAGCGTGACAACGCTGAGAATAAAACCGATCGAACCCCAGAGTCGAATACGACTGTATCGCTTTCGCTGTTCACCCAGATGATGAATCGTCAGGGCCTCAAATTGTGGCAATGCTGCATGCCAGAAAAAGCTATATATCGCTAAAACAAAACCCAGCCAGATAAAACTTTGCTGATAAAAAATGGCTGCAAAGCTTAGCGCCGCAAGAAAAGTGGCCAGGCGGATAATGAATAAACGTTGTCCAAAGTGATCAGCGATCCAGCCCCAGATATAAGGCGCAAAAATTTTTGCCACCATCGAAATAGCCAGTAGCTCACCAATTTTCGCGGGTGAAAATGAAAGATCTTGCAAATACAAACTCCAGTACGGCACAAAGGCACCAACACTGGCGAAATAGAAAAGATAAAAAGCAGAGAGCCGAAAATACGGCGTGTTGCTATTCGTTTTTTGATTCACTTATTGACCCGGCAACCAAATGTTGCATCTTCAGTCGCCGTGTACCCGCCTGCGGCAAGGCATCGAAACGCCGCTGCAGCCATCCTGCACCAAGTTTCGATAACGCAGTCCGCTGGTGGGTACACGGCGACCGGTCATTTGAGAAAAACACGTTCGGGATTTCAAGAATGCGCCAGCTCTTCGTTACAGCCTTTGCCAAGGGAATGACCATTGGCGGCAAGCTGCGCCTCGATCTGGTGCATTCTTGAAATCCTGAAGGTGTAACATTTGGTTGCCGGGTCAATATTGGATCAGGGTGAAGCTGGAATATCCGGCAACTCGGTTGTCACATCCAGATTCTGCGCACGGTGGCGCAACATGTGATCCATTAAAACGATCGCCAACATGGCTTCAACAATCGGTGTGGCGCGAATACCCACGCAGGGATCGTGACGACCTTTTGTAATGACCTCAACGGGTTCGCCCTGCTGGTTAACGGACCGGCAAGGCAGCCGCAAACTTGAAGTCGGTTTAAAGGCCACACTGACTTCAATATTCTGGCCACTGGAGATGCCGCCGAGTGTACCGCCCGCCTGGTTGCCGATAAATCCTTCCGGTGTAATCTCATCGCGGTGTTCAGTGCCTTTTTGCGCAACACAGGTAAACCCGGCACCGATCTCTACACCTTTTGCCGCATTAATACTCATCATGGCTTTTGCAATGTCGGCATCCAGCCGGTCAAAAATAGGCTCACCCCAACCGGGTGGAATATTTTCTGCAACGACATTAATGCGCGCGCCGACAGAATCGCCCTCTTTTCTCAGCGTATCCATGTAGGCTTCCATTTCTGCTACTTTATTTTTATCCGGGCAGAAAAATGGATTTTGTTCGACTTCATCCCAGTCGAATTGCTCAGAACGAATGGGTCCCAGCGCAGCGAGATAACCACGAATGACAGTGCCGAATTTTTCATGCAGATATTTTTTTGCGATGCCACCTGCCGCCACGCGCATGGCTGTTTCTCGCGCAGAAGATCGGCCTCCACCCCGGTAATCGCGCAGGCCATATTTTTTATAATATGTATAGTCTGCATGGCCGGGACGAAATCGATCCATGATGTTGGAATAGTCTTTGGATTTCTGGTCGGTATTTTCAATCAATAATGCGATTGGCGTACCCGTGGTTTTGCCCTCAAAAACACCAGACAGAATTTTTACCTCATCCATTTCACGCCGTTGAGTGGTATGGCGGGTTTTTCCGGGACGCCGCCTTTCAAGGTCAGCCTGCAAGTCGTTTTCACTGAGCGCCAACCCCGGCGGACAACCGTCAATAATGCAACCAATGGCCGGACCATGACTTTCACCAAAGCTGGTGACGGTAAATAATTTTCCGATTGAATTTCCTGACATGGCCTGATTATATCCTCAAAACGATTTAAGTTGCTCGGCTGTTAGCAAAAACACACCATGACCACCCCGTTCAAATTCCAGCCAGATGAACGGGACATCAGGATAAACCGCCATTAATGCTGCTTCACTGTTGCCTACTTCGACCACTAGCACACCTTCATCTGCAAGGTAATCAGCAGCCTGCTGCAAAATCCGACGGACAATATCCAGCCCATCCTGACCCGCCGCCAGCGCCAGTGACGGCTCACGATTGTATTCCTCTGGCAGGCCGACCATCTCTTCAGCATCGACATAGGGTGGATTGGAAACAATCAGGTCATATTTTTTTGCAGGCAGGCCGTCAAACACATCCGCATGAATTAAGTGCACGCGATCACTCACTTGATGACGATAAATATTTTTTCCAGCAACAGCCAAAGCCTCGCTGGAAATATCGGTCATGTCTACCTGTGCCTGAGGAAACGCATAGCTACATGCGATGCCGATGCAACCACTACCCGTGCAGAGATCGAGCACATGTTTTACTTTTTCCGCATCCACCCAGGGAGAGAAGCTGTTTTCAATCAGTTCGCAAATCGGAGAGCGCGGCACCAGCACATGCTCATTGACTGTAAAAGGCAAGCTGCAAAACCAGGCTTCACCCGTTAAATAAGCAGCCGGTTTGCGTGTTTCAATTCTGCGGGTCAGCAACTCGACGACCTGTTTCCTTTCGTCTGGCGTAATATGGCAGTCAAGAAATGTATCGGCCAGATCCAGCGGTTGAGAGAGCGCATGCAGTACCAGCCAGGTCGCTTCATCCCGTGCATTGTTTGTGCCGTGCCCATAAAAAATCCCCGCCTCGTTAAAGCGACTCACGCCCCAGCGGATGCAGTCACGAATGGTTTTTAAATGTTCAATGGCTTCCTGCTGATTCAACATGGAAAGCTGCCCATCATTATTTGAATGTGAGATAATAACCGGATGTTTAAATCTCCCCAACGTTTTATTTTATTTGTGCTCGCAGGTTTTGTTGCGCTGTGGCTAGGTTATGCGCTGAGTGGCATGCTCAGCAAACCAGAACCCGAGCAGCCGCCTGAGTTGGTTGAATTGCTCAATGGAACTGCACTCATCGGCCAGGAAAAACCGCTCATAGCATTCAAGCTGACTGGAAAAGATGGCCAGCCTTTCACGCTGGACAATTTCAAGGGCTACTGGAGCTACGTTTTTTTTGGTTACACGCAATGCCCGGATATTTGCCCCGTCACCTTGCAAGTGATGAGTCAAACTTTAAAACAACTCTCACCGGATGAAGCACAGGCAGTTTTTATTTCTGTTGACCCGGAGCGCGATACCATCGAAAAAATCAAAAGCTATGTGGAATATTTTCATCCAGACATGCTGGGCGCAACAGGCGACCCGGAAGTTATCAGCAAGCTGACCCGACATATCGGAATTGTTTATAACCGTGTTGAAAATCCGGGCAACAAAGAAAACTATCTGGTCGACCACAGTGCATCCATTTTGCTGATAAACCCCAGAGGCGAACTGGCTGCTGTGCTGTCCCCACCGTTCGATCCCAAAAACCTGGCGGCTGATTTACGCACAGTAAAACAACTCACGATGGGCCGCTGATGCAAAAGCTATTGGCGGCAATTTTTACGATCCTGCCGCATCATTTTATTTCACGTATTATTTTACGGCTTAGTCGTATCCAGACCCGCTGGCTAAAAAGCCTGCTCATCAATAATTATGCACGGCATTTCAAAATCGACATGCGTGATGCGCTGGAACCTTCTCTCGCAGCGTACCCCTCCATGAATGCTTTTTTTACCCGCGCTTTGAAACCGGATGCCCGGCCACTAGCAGCTGGTGATGATCTGGTTTCACCTGTCGATGGCACCATTAGCCAGATCGGAAAAATTCATGATGGAGAACTATTTCAGGCAAAAGGACACCACTACAGTCTTGTCAAATTACTGGGCGGTGACGCCACCCTGTCAAAGCCTTTTGAGGAAGGTGGCTTTGCCACGATTTACCTTTCACCACGTGATTATCACCGCATTCACATGCCGCTGGATGGCACACTCACCGACATGATTTATGTGCCCGGACGTCTGTTTAGCGTCGCGCCGTTTTCTGTTAATCATGTTGCTGGCCTGTTTGCGCGCAACGAACGTGTCGTGTGTTTATTTGATACGGCTTACGGCAAACTGGCTGTGATCCTCGTCGGCGCCATCAATGTAGCCGCGATCGAAACCACCTGGGCAGGACTGGTCACACCACCACCAGGGAAAAATATTCGCGCAATTCATTACGAAGACAATATTCAGCTAAAACGCGGCATGGAAATGGGCCGGTTTAATATGGGTTCTACCGTTATCCTGCTGACAGAAAATAATGCGCCTGAATGGCTGCCTGAACTCAAACCTGATCAGAAAGTAAAAATAGGTCAGGCGTTTATATAGGACGGTGTCTTAACCGATACCTTCTCTGTTCACCGCAAAGGACGCAAAGAAAAACAATATAATCTTTGTTTTTAGATCTTTGCGCTCTTTGCGGTGAATCAAATCTCAGGCGCTATCAAACGGGAAAGTCAGCACCTCGTTAATATGCTTCTTAGTTCCAAGGCACATCAGCAAGCGATCAACACCCAGTGCTACCCCCGCGCAATCCGGCAA
>DTYI01000051.1 GCA_012961935.1 Thiotrichales bacterium
GAGTGCCCCTGCTGTTCCGGATCGAGGCGCCTTGCGCAGGGAATGGCAGGCCCTTGCCAGGCAAGGGAACGAAGAGCCGGGACAGCGGGGGGCGCTCCCTGCGGGCGGGCGGCTGGGCGGCCACCCTCGTGCTGGCCGCTTTTCTCCTGACCGCCTGTGTTTCAGAGGCCACTAACAAGGCTTGCGCAAAGCAAAATTGCGTTGGCGGAATCAACCCGGAAAAAGCAGGATTTCTTGTGGTAGCGCCTGACAGGGGATACGCAGGCAACCAAAAAACGCGCATGGCATTCAAAGCGCTAAATGATAAATATAATGCAGAGCTGTTATTTGCGACTGATGAAAGAATGCGCCCCTATCTCAAAGAAGCACTGAAAAATCTGAATCGTCGTAACGCAAAACAAATCATCGTATTGCCACTTTTTTTATCCACCTCACATCCCGGGCTTGCCATGTTCAGATCCATGTTGCTGGAGGAAGCCGGTTCAGAAGATACTATCTATGCGCGTGCATTTGGTGGCAGCTATCTTTCTGTTGAAATGTTCGCCGATCGTTTACGGGAAATTGATCTGGGTGATAACCCGATCATCATCGCTGGTTATGGCGCCACAACTAAAGAATCACAGACGCTCATGCAGCGTGATGTTCATCGGATTGCAGAGCAGTCGATGGAATCCGCTGGCAAAAAGAATCTTGTTATAACTTATATCTGGCCGGGCGGGAAACACGATGAAACAAGGGAGGCACAAGAAAAAGCGGCATGGGACTGGATAAAGAAGAACGCTAAGCACCCTAAAAATGGAACCCGGCTACTTTTACCCTTTCATCTGGGTACAGAACTGGATGGCATGATGAACTTTAATGCCGCACTTGGATACCGTAAACCTGAAGGCCTACAACTAATTGATTACAAGGATAACGAGGTTGATTTCACTACCCTCTGGATGCAACGCGAGGCCAATCGGTATCTGGCTACATCGGTGGGTATCGTTTTTAATGCGCATGGATCGGATTTTCACTGGAACCAGACCATGCGCGACGCAGTAGCCGATCTGGCTAAAGACATCCCGATAGAATTTGCGTTCTCAATGGCTGACCCGGACGATCTGCGCAAAGCAGTTAAGCGTCTGGAAAAACGTGGCGTTGGGGCTATCGTTATTGTACGAGTATTTGGTATGCAAACCAGCTTCCGTCATGCGACAGAACGTCTCATTGGTCTGGACATCGACGCACCAGAGCTGTGTCTGCCGGATGACGGAAATTCCATGAGAATGCCTGACCCGCCACCTGAAAGACTACGCACCACATCACTTGTTGTGACCGAGGGTGGTTTAGGCGACAGTCCGTTATTTGCGAAAGCATTATATGAAAGAGCGATCGAACTCTCATCAGCGCCATCAGATGATACGGTCATTCTTGTCGCGCATGGCAAGGGTAGCGATGAAGCAAATGAGCAATGGTTGAAGGTGCTTGAGTCACTATCCAGACAAATAAATGAATTGAGTGACGGCAAATTCAAAACAATTCAATACCAAACCTGGCAGGAAGACTGGGAAGACAAGCGCGGCACACGCATCAACGCAGTCAAACAAATGGTTAAAGAGACTCAGGCCGGAAACGGTACAGCTATTATCATCCCTGCCCGAACAACCGGTGAAGGACCAACAAAAAAATTTCTGGGTGAGATGAATTACAAATCGGGGAGTGGTTTTGCACCGCACCCACTTTTCTCAAAATGGGTGAAGCAACAAATGGAGATTGGCATTGAAACACTCAAACAAACGCGTCATGTCTGGTATCCCGCGCTTGATCAAACGCAAAAGGGAAAGTTATGATTACAAGAAAATATTCTTTCCTGTTGCTGATTCCAGTGTTGATTCTGGCAGGTTGTAATTCGGACAATCAAAGCGCAAACGAGTCAAGTCCGGGTGGTACTTTTACCCTGGAATCAGCAACAGGCAACGTTTCATTATCAGACTTCCAGGGCAAGGTAGTCATCCTTTACTTTGGTTATACATCCTGCCCCGATATTTGCCCCACATCACTGATTACACTCGCATCGGCAATCAAACTACTGGATGATGAAGACAAAAAACATGTCCAGCCTGTCATGATCAGCCTTGATCCGGAGCGGGATTCCCCTGAAAAACTGAAACAATATGTTTCCCACTTTTACCCAAACATGATCGGGCTGACAGGAAGCCAGGAAGATATCAGGCGTATCGCAAAAAATTATCGGATCAACTTCCGCAAAAAAAGCACAGAAAGCTCAATAAATTACCTGGTCGATCACTCCTCCGTCTATTTTATTATTGGCCGAGACGGCAAACTATTTACACACCTGCTGTATGATGCGACGCTAGAAGAAATTGCAGAAAAAATCGAGCATGCATTAAGCGTGCAGACATAACCTGGCCGTATTGCATACTTTTACATCGTTCTGTTTTTTTACAGACACCCCGTTCTTCCATCCCGTGCCGGAACTGTGAGGTTTCTCCAGAAATAAATAAAATAGAGCATAAACGATGTGACCCAAAGTTCGCCGGAGAGGATTAACAAAAGAGAACTGTGTGCAGCAAAAGCTGGTATTGCCATCATGATACGAAAAACAACTGCATCAAGGATGGCAACAATACCGATCGTCATCCAGTGGCGGTATTTGAGTTCCTGTCCGCAATGCACTTGCCCGGCAAAGATCATAATTAGAAAAATTGAAAACCCAATGGCGCCAATGACAAGAATATGTCTGGCAGCGCTGATCAACGACCAGTCGGCCAGAATGGATAACCCCATCAGAAAATAGCCCAACGCCATTAACCAGTAAATACTGTACAGCCCAAAAACCCAGCGATTGAATAAAGGCCGCCCTATGTGCCAGTCGTTAAGCAGATTGAACATGGCGGCGCCGGAGGCCAGCGCCAGCCAGCCAGTGATATTGTTACCCGGCGCAAAAAACTCGACCAGTGTAAACAGGCTGATCGTCAGCATGGCCAGATTGCGTCGAGGCGGGCGAGCAAGATATTCCACCTCTTTGTCACCATAAAGGTCGATGCCTTCTTCCAGTCCGTTGATGACACGCATGGAGATGCGGCTGAGGGCGATAACAATCAGCACCATAACGGCACCAATAGCGGCGTATAGCCAGGGCATCATTGCAGCACCACGAAAACCGTTGACGAAAAACCCGGCCTCAATTATCCCCAGCGAGAATAAAGCATAGATGAAACTCATGTGCGGGCGACCCGAATCGCGCCAGATGGGCGGCGCCAACAGAACGATGATGGCCACCAGCAGAGACAGGTTGAGCACTGCTGCTGGAACAAGCCCGAGGCTGGCAGACAGCCAGAAAACAACACGCCCACCAATCCACAACAGAACCAAAGATAATAGTTGACCCCCGTTAATTTCTTTTGCAGGCACAAATTCCGGCGTTGCGGTAAGCAGAAAGCCGATGATGGCTGCCAGCGTGAAACCATAAATCAGTTCATAGGCATGCCAGACAATGGGCCCGCCCTCTGAGGTCGGCATAGGCAGCCAGCCTTGCCAGGAAAATGTCCATACGCCAATGAGAAATACGGCGTAAGCCGAGGTCAGCAGGAAAAAAGGGCGGAAACCACAACTAAGGAGAGGGAGCGTTTTTACCCTCACTGCTATTCATTCCCCTCACCATCAAATTCACCGTAGAGAATAAGGCTGTGATCGGTGAGTTTAAAGCCGTGCTTTTTGGCAATTTCTTTTTGTCTTTCCTCGATGACTTCATCGTAAAATTCCACGACTTTTCCTGTTTTAACGCAGACCATATGGTCATGATGACTGCCTGTTTCCAGCTCAAACACGGCCTGTCCGCCTTCAAAGTGGTGTCGACGGGCAAGCCCGGCGGCTTCGAACTGGGTCAGTACGCGATAGACGGTTGCCAGACCGATTTCTTCATCGTTGCGTAGCAGTTCTTGATAAACATCCTCGGCTGAGTGGTGTTTTCTGTCAGAGTTTTCAAGGATTTCCAGAATCTTCATTCGCGGTAAAGTCACTTTTAAACCCGCTTGTTTTATATCGCTTGTGTCCATCTATTTCACCTTACTAATTGACTGATTGGCTTCATCGGGAGCGAGGTAACAATACCTAATTCTTCATGATAATGATATTACTTCTTATTACTATTACCCCGGCAAGGGTTTACATTGTGTTCAGCGCTTTGGATTTGTGTCGGATCAAGGCGCGATGCGCAGGCAAGGGTTGTTCCTTAGTCAAGCGCCGCAAAGCTTATCAAAGATGAGAACTGGCTCAATGACTTAAAGAACCTCAACCTCGACTGGGATCAGACAGTTAAAGACAACATCAAAGACATTTT
>DTYI01000052.1 GCA_012961935.1 Thiotrichales bacterium
ACAAAAACGGCATCCGGCCCGGCGCGGTAAGTCACTCTTTGACTGCTGATGTTTCTCGCTAAAGTACCTTCGATTTCAGTAACAGTTATATCCTGACCGCTGGCATTGATGGCTTCCTGGATTATCCAGCGGCTGCCAGCGGTGGTGTTGGTCAGCCAGAAAAATGCGATCAGGGTCAGGCCCAGCAGGCTAAGCAAAAGCCAGTAAAAACTGTGTAGAAGGTCCTTCACAGATCGAGTCCCATGCTCAGGTGCAGGCGTGGACTACGTTCCTGTTCAACGTCCTGTGCCAGATCCAGACGAATGGGACCGATGGGTGAATGCCAGCGCAGGCCGATGCCGACACCCGTAAAAAGTTCGTAATCATTAAAATTATTAAAGGCATTGCCGCTATCAACAAATACGGCCAGTCCCCATTTCTCACGCACGGGATATTCGTATTCCAGGCTGCCAGTGAGCAGGTTTTTTCCACCAATAATTTCGCCCTGTTCGTTAACCGGCCCAAGCGACTTGTAATCGAAACCCCGCACACTGCCATCACCACCGGCAAAAAATCGTAGGGAAGCAGGCAGCTTTTCGAAATCGTCCACTTCGCTGGCGCCCAGATCAACACGCCCTAGCAGTCGGCTTTTGCCAAACGGGTAAATGAGTTTTGAAGATGCCGACAGTTGCAGGAGGTTGGTCGAAGACAATAAATCCTCACTGGCGATGCGAGCACTGGTATCAAGACGCCAGCCCTTGCGAGGAAAAATGGTATTATCCGCAATGGTTTTTTTCAGACGAATACCGGGCATGAGTAACTCACTTTTCCGGCTTAAATCTGCAATGGAAAAGTCTTCATAAAGGTATTCAAGAAAGGCGGTTCTGACCCAGCCGCTTTCGCTTATCCGTGTTTGCAGGGCAGCCAGTTTGTAGCTTTCGTGTTCGCTGGTATCGGTATCTTCAATCAGGTAACCCGCCTGAAAATCCAGTCGGTCAGCGCCTGCCTTGCCCTGCGGGATACCATAGTCCACGGTCAGTTCACTGCGCACCGATGAAAAACGACTGTCAAAACTGAATTCATGTCCGGAACGGTTTACGCGACGATTTTTATAATTAAAACTAACACGTGGACCGATGTCCGTTGAAGCGCCAAGACCAAATCGATAGGCGTGTTTTTTTATCGGTTCAAGTTTGATTTCGACCAGGATTTTATTATTCTGAAAATGCTCGCGGTCAGCCGCGACCTCAACCGTCGAAAAATAACCGCTACCATTCAGGATTTGTTGTTGTTTAATTAAGGCCTGACTGTCGTAAGGCGTTCCGGTTTTCAGCGTAATATAGTGTTCAATGAATTGTTCGTCATAGGTGGACTGGTCAATTTTAATTTCACCAAAATTTGAACGCGGCCCTGATTCAAAAATTAATGTTGCGAAAGCCCGATTATTTTTGACATCAATATCGAGGCGATGCTCCGTAAATTTTCCAGTGAAAAAACCATAGCGTGCGGCAAGCACTTCAATTTCTGATTTGGTTTTTTTGTAATCATCATGATTCAGCAGCTTGCCAGATTGCAGCGGAAGCTTCTTTGCAAAGTTGCGATAGGCAGGCAGGTCTGCGAGCTCGCCGCGTACTTCTACATGTGCCTCACGCACAATCACGCGATCACCTGTCTGCACATTCATAACAAGCGCCCAGCACTGCTCATCGCGTTTGATGCTCAGATCAATTTCGCTTTGATAATAACCCAATGCCTGCAATGCTTTTCGCACCTGCTTTTTGGCTTTCTTCTTCAGGTAGGTAAACTGCCACTCGGAATCGGTACATTGATAGCGGCCAGGATCGACGGACAATTTGATATTTTCAGCAGCCTGACCTTTCACACCGGTTAAAACCAGCGTGGGTGCGGGTTCTGCTGCATACACTCTCAGGGTAAGTGTGAGCAATAAAAAAATGTGTGCAATACGTATCAGGCGCCAGGTTTCATGTTTGGGGGTTGTGATGAAAAGGTTTTTTCCGTTGTGTTGGTCCATCAGTGATAAACTACAGTCATGCTTAAAGTGATTCCCATACGTGCTTTTGCGGATAATTATATCTGGTTATTACAGGGCGAAAATAAAACCATCGCCAGTGTCGTTGACCCGGGCGATGCCACACCGGTATTACACTATCTCGATCAACATCAGATTGAATTAAAATCAATCATCATCACCCATCATCATGGCGATCATGTTGGCGGGATTCAACAATTATTACAGCATTTTCCAGATATTCCCGTGTATGGCCCAGCCAGAGAGAAGATACCCGCAATCACACATCAGTTAAAAGATCAGGATGAAATCACAGACGAAGGGTCAGGCCAGACTTTTCTGGTAATGGATGTGCCGGGTCACACTGCGGGGCATATTGCCTATTATGGTGATGGCAGATTGTTTTGTGGCGACACTGTTTTTGCCAATGGCTGCGGTCGAGTGTTTGATGGTACCTTTGAACAGCTTTGCCATTCGCTTAAAAAAATATCCAAATTGCCAGACGAAACGCTGATCTATTGCGCGCACGAATACACAGTCGATAATATCGGTTTTGCAAAATGGGTAGAGCCTGAAAATCAGGTGTTACTTGAAAGAGATAAAATCGATTTCTCCCGCAGTGAAAAAGGCCAGCCTACAGTCCCATCAAAATTAGCGCTGGAAAAACAAACCAATCCATTTCTGCGTTTCACTCTGCCAGAAGTAAAACTAATCGCTGAACAAAAAGCGGGTAGGGCATTACAGAATGACTGCGAAGTGTTTACCGTTTTACGGCAGTGGAAGGACAGGGAATACGATTAATTCCTGGCATATGAAACACAGGGTGGGTAAGTGCAATGTTTCTACCTTCAATAGTGCTACTTTTTGTTGATGTGTTATCGCTCGGTAATTGCTCTTTTTTTAAACACTGATATAAGCTTAAAAAGCTCAAATTCTGCAAGAAATTCATTAAGTGTTTCTTGAAAAAAGAATTAGATTTTCAAGGCCACGATCCGGCTTCTTAAGTAATGACCGTGGGTTGTTCTCTCTGTGTGAAATGCTCAATTTGCGCGAGTTCCGTTGAAATTTTTGCCAGTGGTTTCAGCAGTTCATTCGCATCTTTTTTGAGCTTATTATCATCCGTTGTATAAGTTTCCAGATAAACACGCAGTGTTGCACCTTGTGTGCCTGTACCTGAAAGCCGATAGATAATTCGACTGCCATCTTCGAATCCGATGCGTATACCCTGGTGTTCGCTGATAGATCCATCAATGGGGTCTTCATAACGGAATTCATCGGCATACTGCACATCATAAATTCCCAGACGTTTACCTGGGAGTGACCCAAGTTGATTAATTAAGGAATCTACCAGTGAATTGGCTGCATCGTTTTCAATCGCTTCATAATCGTGCCGCACGTAGGCATTGCGACCGAATTGTTGCCAGTGTTGTTGAACGATGTCGCTGACAGGCTGCTTTTTTACAGCCAGCAAATTAAGCCAGAACAGGACAGCCCAAAGCCCGTCTTTTTCGCGTACATGGCTGGAGCCGGTGCCGAAACTTTCTTCTCCACAGAGCGTGATTTTTCCGGCATCCAGCAGGTTGCCGAAAAATTTCCAGCCGGTCGGTGTTTCATAACAGGGTATGTTCAGCTTCTCGGCGACTTTGTCGACGGCTGCGCTGGTGGGCATGGAACGTGCAACACCTGCCAGACCATTTTTATAAGCAGGGATCTGAGTGGCGTTTGCGGTCAGGATTGCCAGGCTGTCACTGGGGGTTACGAAACATTGGTGACCAAGGATCATGTTGCGGTCGCCATCACCATCCGAGGCGGCACCAAAAGTCGGGCCAGCATCAGCAAAAAGGGTGTCGACCAGTTGTTTGGCGTGGGCGAGGTTGGGGTCTGGATGGCCACCGCCAAAGTCGGGCAGAGGGTCAGCACGCAGGATGGCATTTTTAGGGCACCCCAGGATGTCGTTGAAAATCATTTCTGCATACGGGCCGGTTACGGCATGCATGGCATCAAATAGTATTTGCGTATCAGGCCGTGCGAGATAGTCACGTATCAGGTTGAAATCGAATAGTGACTGCATCAGCTCGCTGTAGTCGACAACAGAGTCGATCACGCGCACCAGTAGGTCGCCATATTGAAATTCACCGACCTTGTCGATGTTGCAAGGTTGCGCTTCTGCAATTTTGTATTCAGAAATTTCCAGCGTTTTTTGATAAATCGCGTCAGTGATTTTTTCTGCAGCTGGCCCACCATTTGGGGTATTAAATTTTATGCCGAAGTCTTTGTCCGGGCCGCCGGGATTGTGGCTTGCGGATAATATAATACCGCCATCCAGTTCGTATTTGCGGATAATATGGGAGGCGGCCGGCGTGGAGAGAATGCCACTTTTGCCAATCATCAATTCGCCAATTCCATTTGCTGCAGCCATGTGGATGATGGTCAGAATGGCTTCACGATTGTAGTAGCGGCCATCGCCGCCCAGTGCAAGTTTCGCGCCTTGTTTTTCAGGTAGTGTGTCGAAAATTGCCTGAACAAAGTTCTCCAGATAATGTGCCTTTTGAAAAGTTTTTACCGGCTTGCGTAAACCTGAGGTACCTGGTTTCTGGTCTTTGAACGGTTTTGTTTTGATGCTATTAGTTTGCATGATTTTTGTGTGTTCAATTCGAAGCACAATGATACAGCTATGTTATGCTGATGCCTATGTATTTAAGCCATGCCAGACCCTATTTTGACAGCATCAGGCCAAGGAGTTTTAGCGCCCTGATGGATATGTATGAGCAGAATTATATTCGGTTGCGCTGCCTATGCCCGGATTTGGCAAAAATTGAAACCACGGTCGTGTCCTGCATAGACGGGCCAGCACATGACTTACATCTGAACATTCTGGAGCGTACCCGACACACCACAACAATGCAGCTAACCTATGAAATGCTGGATGGGTCTCTCAGGCCTGATATCACTGTGCGAATTTATCATGATGCATTGCAGGCAGAAGTGTTGAGCCGAACTTGCAGGGTAGGCGGGCTGATAGAAGTTGATCGCTCCCCGAATGAGACAGCTTTGTTGTGTAAGTGGAAGCTCAACAGGTTTCTCTATAAATGGCTGGGTTACTGCCTCCGACAGGGGCATTTATTTAGAGGAAATCAGCAGCACTTACGTACAAACATGATTAACCCCACATTTCCGACGCCGCAACCCGTGAAAGTTTAGTATATACATTAATAAAAAACTATAACTATATATAAAATAACGATATACGTTTATCATCCTATTCTTGACTATTATACTAAGTTATTGTATAAATAGAACCATAGATCATTAAAGAATTTCGGAGTGACGAATGCGATTATCAACCAAAGGCCGCTATGCTGTAACAGCAATGCTGGATCTTGCAATCCACGATAGAGACGGGCCTGTTACGCTGGCAGATATTTCACAGGCGCAGGGTATATCCCTTTCCTACCTCGAGCAGCTTTTTTCCAAGTTGAGAAAAGATAAACTCGTTGAAGGTGTGCGTGGACCAGGCGGTGGTTACCGGCTTGCGCGGATGCCGAATCAGATCACGGTGGCGCAAGTCATCACGGCTGTCGATGAACAAGTCGATATGATGCACTGTAAAGGTGAGAGTAATTGTCAGGACGGTGAAAAATGCCTGACCCATGAGTTGTGGGAAGACCTCAGTCAGCGCCTTTATGAATTTCTCGATGGTATTACACTGGATCAGTTTGTCCAGCGTCCTGAGATCAAGGAAATTGCTCGCAGGCAGGATGAGGAAGCGAAGCGCATGAATTTTGTATTTCCGCGTCCGGCAGCTTAAGCAACTTACATTTATTTTAAAGCCCACATTATTGTGGGCTTTTTTTATGGCTTAAGGTTACTGACTGCTTTTTGTAGTTGCTTGATTTGATCTGGATCAGACTCTTTGCTATAGCGAAGCTGGATGTAATAGCCGATGATTTTCCGCACAGTATTTTCCAGATCCGGGCGGGTTTGTATTACACGCTGTGCATATTTCAGGGGCGGTTCATGTGGTAGCCGGGCTAGCCCAATACCAGCCAGTTTGCGCGTTAATTTTTGATAGCTTGAAATCACAGGGTCAGGCCGCCGGCTCCAGTATCGCAGCATAAAAATCAGTGACCACCCGAGTGCAACGATGAGTATGCCTATCAGCAGCGTTATTAAAGTCCTGCCCCAGGATTGCAGACCCAGACTGAGTTTATCCAGCAAACTGTTCTGCCGCCCGGAATCATAACCTACAACCCATAATGTCCAGTAATAATTTAGCGTATCCCATTGTAAACTAAGGCGATTAAGGAGGTTGAATCGGGCCAGCATGGGCAAATTGCTCGTATCAGAAAGTGCTTCCATAATGCTGTTGTTGATACGTTCTGGTGCAATTGCTCCAGTCGGATCTACGCGCACCCAGCCTTGTTCCTGTAACCAGACTTCAGCCCATGCATGTGCGTCAGATTGCCGGATGAGCAGATACTTTGCGGTGTCGTTCCATTCGCCACCGAGATAGCCTGTGACCACGCGTGCCGGGATGCCGGCAGCGCGCATCAACACGACAAAACTGCTGGCATAGTGCTCGCAAAAGCCTTCCTGTGTAGAAAATAAAAAATTATCCGTGTGGTCGCCTGACAGGCGTTTGGGTTGTAATGTGTAACTGAATGGTTGCTGATTAAAATAAGCCAGTACTTTTTGAATATAGTCAGCGGCGTTTTTTGATTCTGCCCATAACTGCGTAGCGAGCTGACGTGTTTTGGGTGCTGACTTTTCTGGTAATTCCAGAGCGAGCCGAAGCTGCTGTGCGTCCAGATTATTATCCAGTTTATATTGCGTGGCGGATGAAAGCTGGAAGCGTCTACTTTCCCTGACTGGAGTCTGACTCAATAATTCATATTCGGCTGATAGTTTTGTTCCCTGAGTTGTACTCGCTGGCATGTCCAGTGCGAAAATCCAGCGGCGATGATGTGGCTCAAGTGTGAGGGTGTATTGTTGCAATACACCCGTGACTTTTAAACTTGTGGCTTCCTTGATGTTTCGATAGTTGGTTTTGGACCAGCGTGATCCATCAAACTGACTTAGCACAGGCCCGCGCCAATAGCGCAGTGCTTTTTCTGGTGGCTGATTATTCTTGAAGCTGACCCGAAATGCGGGCGCGCTGGATTGTAATAACTGGCTGATATCGCCAGGTGCCATGCTGTCGCTGATGCCCGTGCGAGTCTGGTTAGCCTGGGGCAAAGCCCATAAAGGGGATGACAGGCGCGGGAAAACAACGAATAAAACCAGCATAACGGGAATAGCCAGGGCGAACATCAACAGTGCAGAACGTAGATGTTGCTGCAGCGGTTGTTGCCCGTTGAAATCATTCAACTGGTGGAGTGCCACGGTGAGCACAAATGCGGTCACAAGCAAGTAAGGCAAAAACTGGAGCGACTGACTAAACAGGAAACCTGTTATGACAACGAAATAACCCAGAAATAATGTCAGCATGGCATCACGGTGCGTGCGTATTTCCAGTGTTTTGAAGCCCAGCATAATGAGCAGTAAGGCTGACCCGGCACCCAGGCCAAACAAGGTGTGAAATTGTATCAATATGATGGCCAGCCCTGCCGCTGCGGCTAATATCAGTAGTAATTTGGGTATTGGTTGTTGCTTGTTGTGGAGTCGCAAAGCATCCACAGCAAGCAGGATGAGGAACAGGATCCCGATCCATATCGGCAAGTGAAAAAGGAAAGGTAACCCCGCCAATGCAAGACCTGTGAGCAGGGTAAACAGGGCACGTGTTTGCAAAGGTGGCTGAAAAGCAGGCTTCATTGTGCAAAGCCGTATTGTGCAAGCGCTAAAAGACATTGCTTGTAGTGAGTGTCGCCGTTGCCAGATTGTAGTTCGATGCCAGGGAGGGACAGGCCATAAAGTTGATTATTGCGTTCGGCCTCTACTATCCAGTAACACAGTTGTGAGAGTTTTAGTTCGATGTCAGTTGATGCGAGCGCATCCCAGGAAAACACCAGGCCTTCGGTTTGTGGCTGGTAGAATTCTTTGACGAGCAAATCATCAGTACGCGCCTGGTGCTTCCAGGCGATACGTTGTGGTGGATCGCCTGGACGATATTCGCGTAATCCGTCAAATTCATCGCCACTCGATTTCGAAAAAGATGCATCGCCACTTTCATTTTTACCTCGCAGGGGCGCGGGAAAAACGGGGACAGGTTTGGGATAAACCCAGAGGTTAATATCCAGTTTTTGCCAGCTCCAGGCACTAAACAAACCCAGCGGTGCCTGGGTAGATATGACGAATCGACCATATTTAAATCGCCCCCGTTTTGCAGGCTGGATGGGCAGGGCTATGATGACATGATTGTTTGCAGTGCAGTCGTAGACCTGTGTGTCACCGGGATCATTTCCAGACAGGCGTAGACTGTATCGATTGCTGCTATCAGGATTTTCCAACAAGATGCGGACTTCGCCTTTTTGTGCGGCGAAAAGATTATTTTGTGGCAAGGTTTTGAGGATCAGACCAGAGAGCTGGCGGTGGGTAAACCACATGGCATTGAGCGCAATACCACCGACCAGAAAAGTAAAAATAAAAGCCAGGCTATTATTATAATTGAGCGCAGCCAGTAGCATCGCCAATAACACCACAGCCAGCATAAAACCAGCTCGCGTGGGTAGTATAAAAATTTGTTTGCGGGTGAGGGTAGTGCTTTGTAGCGATTCAGGCTGACGCCGGGTAAGCCATTGCCTGATATGTGTTCTAGCCCGCATTTCTCACCACCCTTCTACTGCGACTGCCCAATGGCGCGCCCTGTCCGGCTTTCGCTCGGTCGGCGTACTCGACATAGTGCCAACTATGCCTGCGCGAGCCTCGGTCGCGAAAGCCAGACATGCCACACCCTTGAACAGTCTCGCGACGAACGGTGGTGGGAAATGCGGACTAGTGAAAATACTCAAGGAACGGGAATGGCTTCTATCAGGTCTTTAATCAACGTCTGTTTGTGGTTGCCGGGCTGGGTATTTTGCAGGCGGTGGCCTGCAACGGCGGGTAGTAACTGTTGAATGTCATCTGGCAAAAGATAATCCCGGCCTTCCAGAAAAGCCCAGGCTTTTGCAACGGCCAGCAATCCCAGCCCGGCGCGTGGAGACAGGCCTTGCTGGTATCGGTCAGGAATGCGGGTGTAGGCGAGTATTTCCTGGAGATAATCTAACGCGGGGTCAGCCACATGAATTCGATGGACGGCTTTTTGTAGATCTTTTAGCTGCTGAGTGCTGCACATGGGGGCATCTGTGCAATCAGATACCATCTCTCATTTTCGCCTGCAAACAGTTTTTAAACTGCATGCAAACAAAACTCTTTTTGATGCTTTATCACACCAAAACTAATTTGAACCAACCGCCGCATAACCGCACATAAAGCACTCTTCTTGCACTTTCCTCGTGCGATCAGTTGATCATAATACCGCTTTAAAACAGGATTATGTTGTTTGGCAGATATGGCCGCTATATAAAGCTTTGCTTTGAGCCTTCTGTTACCTGCTTTGGATAGCCCCGTTTTTTCGACATGACCTGACTGCCGTCGGATGGGTACAAGCCCCATATAGGCAGCACACTGTGCAGCCGATCGAAAACGTCCTGCATAGATTTCTGCCACGAGATAACGTGAACAGACTGCTCCTACGCCTTTAATCGAAAGCAGTAACTGACGGTTCTTTTTTAGCACGTCATGGGCTTCAATCAGCTGTTCTATTAATTTGACCAGTGTCTCTACCTGCTTGTTCAATGCGCGTATAGATTGCTTGATCAGCCTGATGACGGTCTTTGACTCGTTGGCCGTCGTGGCACTTTCCAGGCGGTTCTGTTCGCGTCTTCTGTCTTTCTCAACGGCATCCAAACGTACGTTAAGTGCTTTTAATTCAATCAGTTCCACGGCAGCGGGTTGCCATTGTACCGGCCTCCTTTCCCAGCCATAGCGTGCCAGCATGACGCTATCGAGTCGATCTGTCTTGGTTCTCATGCCCAGGCCTTTGGCATAGTGATGCGCCTGCAACGGGTTGACCACACAGACTCGAAGCCCTTGTTTCCTGAGTAAGTTCGCCACTGTCAGGTGGTAGACGCCTGTCGCTTCAAGGGTGACTGCAATGTCTGAAAAAATCTTGCCAGTAACCTGTCTTAACCACTTCTTTAGCTGCTTGTGACCCATCGCATTATTGTCAAATACTTGCCGTTCACAGGTCGTTAACATCAGGTTTTTCAGATAACAGACATCAAGGGTGTCTTTTGATACATCTATGCCAACTTGTGCTTTCATGAATCTACTCTCCACTTCTCTTGTAGTTACAGCCTCATTTTATTGAAAAAAATAAAAGGACTTGGATACCATTCAGTTATAATAAGCAAACACAAAGGGGCTTGATCTGATTAACAGCATCTCGGTGCTTTGAGCTTCCTCAAGCTCCCTTTGTGTCCTGATAATTCAGGCGCTACCTAAATTATCACAGTTTGAGAGATACAAGAGGTTCCTTAATTTTCTGCCGCATCATGGCATCGTTTTGAGTCCATTCAGCATGAAAACCTTCTTGCCAGAATTGATAGGCACGGTCATGTTTATGGGCTTTTTTGTAAAAGGCTAATTGTTCCAGGATCTGTGTCACTCGGTCTTGGTCGAGATATTGAATCAACTGTTTAGCGGTGTGTGATTTGAAACGTGCCATATCTCTTTCCAGGCGCTCACTCTGGGCGACAAGATGTAGATGATTTTCAAGGACAACATAAGCATAAATCTTTAAACCATCCTGCTTCAGAAAACGCAATGAGTCCAGGATAATTTCTACTGTTGCTGGTCGAGTGAATACGGGAATCCAGTGCAGGACTGTGCAGGTAATAAAATGAGGGAGTTGTGGGTCAACGATTTTGTAGCGGCTTCTGCCCATTAGTTCTTATTCCATTTGTTTTGTAGATTATGCGCCTGTATGCGTTCCCACGCAGGAGCGTGGGAACGAGAGAAGATATGATCATTTTTTTCACGCAGGCTTTAATATAATCCCACCCAACGGCGGCAACGTGAGTTCCAAAGATTGTTCAAATCCCATCCAGGGAGTGGGCTGTGTTTGCACGTAGCCTTCGTTGCCGACATTAGCGCCTTGATAAACTTCGGAGTCTGAATTTAGAATCTCTTCGTAATGATCCGCAGGCGGCGCGCCGATTCGATAGTTTTGTCGAATCACGGGTGTGAAATTAAAAATACAAACCAGAAAACCTTCCGGGCCGTGGCGTAGGAAGCTGATGATGGACTGGTCGCTGTCCATGCAGTCGATCCACTGGAATCCTTCTGCGTCAAAATCAAAATAGTGCAGGGCGGAATTATTTTTGTATAAATGGTTGAGGTCGGTGACCAGTTGTTTGATGCCCTGGTGGTTTGGAAATTCGAGGAGCGCCCAGTCCAGTGCTTTCTTTTCGTTCCATTCTTCCCATTGCCCAAATTCACCGCCCATGAATAATAATTTTTTCCCGGGATGGGCGAAGTGGTACGTGTAAAGCAGTCGTAATTGTGCAAATTTTTGCCAGTCGTCGCCGGACATTTTGCTCAGCATGTTTTGCTTCATGTGTACAACTTCGTCGTGCGAGAAAGGCAGCACGAAGTTTTCTGTGTAGGCGTAAAGTTGGCTGAAAGTTAAATTATCATGATGATATTTTCGGTGTACAGGGTCTTGTTGAAAGTAGGATAAAGTGTCGTGCATCCAGCCCATGTTCCATTTCATGGAAAAACCAAGACCGCCCATATAAACCGGGCGCGATACCATTGGCCAGGCTGTGGATTCTTCGGCGATGGTCATGACGCCAGGAAATTTTTCATGAATAATTTCGTTGGTTTCTTTGAGGAATGCTAATGCCTCAAGATTTTCTCGTCCACCATATTCATTTGGTTCCCAGCCACCTTCGTCACGCGAGTAGTCCAGATAAAGCATGGAGGCGACAGCGTCAACACGCAGGCCATCGACGTGATATTCCTCGATCCAGTAAAGTGCGTTGGCGATTAAGAAATTACGCACTTCGTGACGGCCGTAATCAAAAATCAGCGTACCCCAGTCCTGGTGTTCGCCGCGTTTGGGGTCGGCGTGTTCGTAAAGATGGTCGCCGTTAAAACGGGCGAGGGCAAAATCATCTTTTGGAAAATGCGCGGGCACCCAGTCGAGTATGACGCCGATGTCGTGCTGGTGGCAGTAGTCGATAAAATAACGAAAATCATCCGGGCTACCGAAGCGCGATGTGGGGGCGTAATATCCGCTGACCTGATAACCCCAGGATTCATCGAGAGGGTGTTCCATGATGGGCAGCAGTTCAATGTGGGTGTAACCGATTTCGCTGACATATTCGACCAGCCGGTGTGCGAGTTCGCGGTAGTTGAGGAAGTGGCCGTTTTCATCAAGCTGCCAGGAACCGAGATGCACTTCGTAAACGGACATGGGGTGATGCAGCCAGTTATTTTCTGTGCGTTTTTTCAGCCAGTTATCATCCTGCCATTCGTAGTGCTGTCGTGATGCACAAATTCGTGAGGTGGTATCTGGTCTTAACGCCATTTCCCGACTGTACGGATCGGCTTTGGTTAGCAGGTGGCCGTCACGACTATAGATTTCATATTTGTAGATATCACCAGGATGCAGACCGGGAATAAATAATTCCCAGACACCGGAATGGCCACGGTTACGCATTGGGTGTCGCAATCCATTCCAGCCATTAAAATCACCGACCACGCTGATGCGCTGCACGCCCGGCGCCCAGACCGCGAACAGGCTGCCGTCAATACCATCAATGGTCTTTAAATGCGCGCCGAGAAAATACCAGGCATGCCAGTGTTTGCCTTCGGAAAAAAGGTGTAAGTCATAATCGGAAAGCTGGGGTTCAAAACTATAAGGCGAAATAATTTTATGGACTGTGCCATCTGCTTTTTCACGCCATTCCAGTTCGTAATGTTCAGGTAATTTTTCTGCCTGCTTCTGGCTTAATCGGGCTTCGAAAACATCGCTGCCGGTGACGCGCGTCATTTCACCAAAGCCTGTGAGTTTGACGGTTTCAGCATGCGGCATAAAAGCACGCACAATTGTTTTACCGCCTTCAGTGTGTCGGCCCAGGAAGTCAAACGGATTGTGATGTTTGCCTTGTTGCAGACGTTTTAATGAACTAGACATGAACCAACCTGTTGCTTTCAGTTATTTTTGTATGAATATTATTTTTGAAATCTGTTTCTGAAATCTGTTCCCAGCTAAATGACCATTCCCAGTTGTGATCGATGGTGCCGGGCGTGTTCATCCGCGCTGAGGAATCGAGATGGAGAAAATCCTGTAATGGAATGACGGCCAAGCTGGCCGCAGAATTAAAAGCAGCTGCTATCATGCACTCGACAATATCGTCATCATCATTCATGTGCAAAGTTTGCCGTACAAATTGCTGGGTGTCTTCATCAAGTGACTGGTACCAGCCAAGTGTGGTGTCGTTGTCGTGGGTGCCGGTATAGCAAACTGTATTGGGGCCAATATTTTGTGGTTTGTGTGGATTGTCTTCAAACGCATCAAAGGAAAATTGCAAAACTGACATACCGGGCAAAACAAAATCCTGTTTCAGGGCGGTCACTTCTTCAGTGATGATGCCCAGGTCTTCTGCGATCAGCGGCAGTTTGCCGAGTTTTTTCTGTGCGATGGCCAACAGTTCTTCGCCGGGTGTTTCAACCCAATGGCCATTCACAGCGGTTTCACTGTCGGCGTCAATTTCCCAGACTGCCGTGAGGCCACGAAAATGATCAATGCGCACCAGGTCGAACATGGCAAAATGATGTTGCATGCGATTGATCCACCATTCAAAATCAGTTTGCTGCATTTTTTCCCAGTCATAATGCGGGTTTCCCCAGCGTTGGCCGTCTTCTGAAAAATAATCTGGCGGAACGCCTGCAACAACGGTCGGCATATCTGCTTCGTCCAGTTTAAAAAGTTCCGGGTTGGCCCAGACATCGGCGCTGTCATGTGCGACAAAAATAGGTATATCGCCAAACAGCTGGATGTTTTTTTCTGCGGCGAGTCGGTGAATATTTTTCCATTCACTGTAAAGTAAATATTGTTCCCATTCGATTTTTATCAGCTCGTCTCCGCGTGCTTTTTTGATTGTTTCCAGCATGCTCTGATCACGCAAACGATAAACGTCTGGCCACTGGTACCAGGGCTTGTTTTCAAAGCCCTGCCTCAAAACATCAAATAAGGCATAATCATCCAGCCAGAATTTTTGTTCGTCGCAAAATTGCCGAAAGTTTTCGTCTGTTATGTCAAGTGGTCGTGGATGTCCAAGCAGGGCAGGATTAATGGCAAATGCTGAGTTGCACTGGTAAGGAGAGAGGCCGTTTTGCGGCGGCTCAAGCGGTAAAACCTGCCAGACAGATAAACCGGTTTCCGACATAAATTTTAGCCAATGCATAGCATCTTCAAATGTATGTGATGGCAGGGAGGTGGGATGGAGCAGAACGCCAGCTCGGCGTTGCTGGGGTTGCCATGACGGCATCAGATATTTCTCAGCATGGCGCCGCCATTAATGAGTTCATCTTCGCTGCCGCTGGAAACAGGTTCATCCAGATTTTTCGGCGCGGGTTGACCCAGTAACTGATACAATTTTTTCAGTTGCTGCCGGTATAGCTGGTCAAAGTCGCTGACGCTGTTGGCTGGGTTATAGTCACCAAACCACCAGAACCAGTCTGAACTTTCGCAGACCGCCAGTTGTTTGCGCGCGGCCTGTTGCTGTTCTTCGTCAAGTGAGCCACTTTTGATCACATCGTCATAGACGGTTTTTGCCTCGACCAGTAAATCCCAGGCGCGGTTTTTGTCATCACTGCCGATCCAGGTCGAAAAGCTGCCGTAAACCCAACTGCCGGCCACCAGGGTAGACAGCGTATCCTGTTCCAGATCCTGATCTAATTCTGCAAAAGTTGTAACGTTAATTTTTTTGTTTTCCACCAGTTTTTTATAAAGTCCATCGAGGAAAAAATGCCCGTTTTCCGGATAGTATTCCCAGGCATTTTCGCCATCGAGAATGACGGATATGACATGGCGGTCTGCTTTGTCTCCCAATGCGGTGGCGATGGTTTCAACGTGTTTGATAAAATCTGCGACCGCATCATCGGCATGCCAGTTGCGGTATTCAAAGCCGACCAGATCAGACAGACCGTCATCGCGGAAATATATGCGCGTGTTGTAGTCATTTAGAAGATAGGGCTGGAATAGTGGACGTATGCCGCCTTCACTGACGTCATTCGGATCACAGCCTGTTGAGGCGGTGCAACTGGCTCTCCAGATGGCTTCACCTGAAGCGGTCCATTTAATATTTAATTCGTCCAGCAGGAGAATTGCATCGTTGCTGATTCCGCCTTCGGATAGCCAGACACCTTCAGGCTTCCGACCAAAATAATGTTCAAAAACTTCCATGCCTTTTTGCAAATGCCAGTGTGCGCTTTTGTTGCCGTCCGGATAATGACTGTACACAGGGACAGGTGCATCGGGTAAGGCATCGTACAGAGTTGAGAAATCCTGTAGCAGCGGAATGATTGGGTGCGCATAGGGTGACATGGAAAGTTCGATTTGACCGATGTCTGCTAACACTCTGTAACGCGGTATCAGGTCGCTGATCACCTGGTGGATAGTTTCAATTAATTCACGTCGATCCTGCATCGTGAAATGTTTGCCTTTCTCCATTAGACGTTTGACGGTGGGAGTGTCTTTGAGTGAGTGACCCATCCAGGCCAGGTGATACCAGGTCAGGAGGTCAATAAAATATTGCTCGTCCAGATATTCCATGGCGAAACTGTGTAGCTCCCCGGGCGTACCATCAGGGACGCAGTTAAACAGGTGGCTGAGAGTGCTGAACAGGGTGTGGGGCTCAATCATCCTCGGCGCATGCGCGCGGCGACAGGCTCTAATAAGCTCCTTACGCTTTTCGGCATTTTCAGGAATAGGGATTGCGCCTGCTAGTATATTCAGCAAGTCATCCTGCATGACGGCACCCTGACTGAGATAGCTGTCTAACTGCCGAGCGTAATCGTCCAGTTGCTCTAACAAAATGGGCGCGAAGTTGATCACCGTTTTCATGCGGGGATGTCTTTCCAGATGGGCAGCCATGTCGGCATAATCTTTAATGCCGTGCAGGTAAACCCAGGGCAGGCGATATTTCCCGTCCAGTCCTTCCTGATAATAGGGTTGGTGCATATGCCAGCAAAGCACCAGGTTGACAGCTTTACTCATCGGGTTCTTTTAATATATTTATTTTTGAAAATAGATGTTGTCCAAGCATACTAGGAGTGACCAGTACAATGCCACCTTCTGTAATGTGAAAGCCCCTGCGTCGGTCATCATCGTGATCCAGCCCGATCACAGTCCCGTCAGGGATCACGGCACCTTTATCAATGATCACTTTCTCCAGATGACAGTTCCTGCCGATCGTCACTTTGGGCAGGATAACAGAGTCTTTGACCAGACTGTAGCTGTCGACAGTTGATGCAAAGAATATCACTGAACGTTTTACGCGTGCACCGGAAATAATGCAGCCACCGGACACCATTGAGTCGATGGCAACGCCGCGCCGTCCCTCATCATCAAAAATAAATTTAGCGGGTGGGTGCTGGGTTTGATACGTCCAGATCGGCCAGCCCCGGTCGTAGAGATTTAATTCCGGGCTGATGTCACATAATTCCATATTGGCTTCCCAATAGGAGTCAATGTTGCCAACATCACGCCAGTAAGCTGGCTTGCCGTCATTATCCAGAAAAGGATAGGCCATGGTCTTTGATGTGCGCACGGCTTCTGGAATAATGTTTTTTCCGAAATCATGCGCTGAAGTGTTGTCATCGGCATCATTAATCAGGGCGTTATAGAGAAAAGCAGTCGAGAAAACATATATACCCATGGATGCGAGTGCGGAGTCAGGATGGTCAGGCACCGGATCGGGATTTTTGGGTTTCTCGGTAAATTTAATAATGTTCAGATTTTTATCAACCGACATGACGCCAAATTCACTGGCTTCTTTCAAGGGGACTTCAATGCAGCCTACCGTGACATCCGCCTCGGCATGGATGTGGTGCATCAGCATTTTGGAGTAGTCCATGCTATAGATGTGGTCACCACCCAGCACAATTACGTACTCCGGTGAATGCCGGGTGATGATGTCCATGTTTTGATAGAGCGAATCAGCCGTACCCTTGTACCAGCTTTTTTCACTGGTGCGCTGCTGCGCGGGTAAAATTTCCACAAACTCGCCGATCTCCGAACGTAAAAACCCCCAGGCTCTGAGTAGATGCCGAATCAGAGAATGCGATTTGTATTGTGTGAGCACACCGATCCGGCGTAAGCCTGAATTGATGCAGTTGGACAAGGCAAAATCAATGATGCGGTATTTACCACCAAAAGGAACCGCCGGTTTTGCCCGCCAACGGGTTAAATGTTTCAGTCGTGATCCTTCTCCACCCGCCAGAATCAGCACCAGCGTCTGGCGTGTGTATTCGGTCGCGATTTTGGTATCAACGTAGTATTTATACAAACGCCTTTGTGTCATATGAGTGTCTGATGCAGTCATGGCTACCTCGCGTTTTGTCCGGCGTTACAGTGGTTTATTAACACGACATAGATTGTAGCCGGGTTAATAATATCAACATCAGCAATTTACGAACCCGAAGGGTGATTATAAGACTCTTCCATAAAACTGGCTCAATGTTATATCTTTAATTTTGTGTTGGTTGGCTGTAAATTTCCTTGAGTCTTGTCAAAGGTCTCTCTTTTATCCTTCTGCCTGGTCACTATGAAAGGTGGTTTTGTTGTGGGTCAACATGCACAAACCAGTGAACTTTAAATACATAGGTTAATTTCTACTTATCTCCTCATCACAGACCTGAACCGGCTTTAGTTTCCAGATGTCCTGATTATAGTCGGAGATTGTGCGGTCGGTGGAGAAAAACCCACTACAGGCTGAATTCCAGATACTCATGCGAACCCAGCGATCCTGATCGCAGTAAGCTTCACCGGCAAGTTGTTGAGCATTGACGTAACTGCGGAAATCGGCCAGCGTCATCCAGGGATCATGTGGGTTTTTTATGGCCGCGATCAGGTCGTCGAAAATGCCAGGCTCATAGGCATTAAAGTGACCGGTTTGCAGTAATTGCATCACACAGGCGAGATCGGGATCTGCATCAATAAAAGCCTGCGGATTGTAATTGTTGTGCAGCTCGGCCACTTCATCGGCGTGCAAACCAAAAAGGAAAAAGTTTTCCTCGCCGACGGCGTCCAGAATCTCAATGTTCGCACCATCATAGGTGCCGATGGTGATGGCGCCATTCATCATAAATTTCATGTTACCCGTGCCCGAGGCTTCTTTACCGGCAGTCGAAATCTGTTCGGATAAATCGGTTCCGGGTGCAATAAATTCCATAGTTGTGACGCGATAGTTAGGAATAAAGGCAACCTTGAGTTTGTCGCCGACATCCGGGTCATTATTCACAACGTGGGCGACATTATTGATCAGCTTGATGATGGATTTTGCCATGGCATAACCGGGCGCAGCCTTGCCACCAAACAGCACGCAGCGATTGCACCAGTTTTTTGTATCGCCGCGCTTAATTCGGTTATAAAGATGAATAACATGTAGCACATTCAGCAACTGACGTTTGTATTCGTGAATACGTTTAACCTGTACGTCAAAAAGCGAATCAATATTAAATTCGATCTGACATTCTTCCTTGACCAGTTTTGCCAACCGTTTTTTGTTGGCCTGTTTGATCTCATGCCAGCGTTTCTGGAAATCATTTTCTTCAGGATGAATGAATTTTTTTAGTTGGGAAAGTTGGCTTAAATTAGCCACCCAGTCAGGCCCGATTTTTTCTGTGATTAATTGAGTCAGACCCGGGTTGGCGTGGGCGATCCAGCGGCGTGGTGTGACACCGTTGGTTTTATTGTTGAATTTTTCCGGCCACATGGTGTAGAAATCATGGAACAATTCCTGTTTCAATAATTTGGTGTGCAATTCGGCCACGCCATTGACCGAAAAACTTCCGACGATGGCGAGGTAAGCCATGCGGATCATTTTTTCATCATTTTCTTCGACAATGGACATGCGCCGTTGGCGTTCGACATCACCTGGCCAGCGCATGGCAACATCGTGCAGGAATTGTGCGTTAATTTCATAAATGATTTCGAGCAGGCGCGGCAGTAGTTTTTCAAATAATCGTACCGGCCATTTCTCCAGCGCTTCAGGCAAGAGCGTGTGGTTGGTATAGGCCATCGTTTTCTGAGTGATTAACCAGGCGTCTTCCCAGCTCATTTGTTTTTCATCGAGCAGGATTCGCATCAGTTCCGCGACAGCAATACTGGGGTGGGTGTCGTTCAATTGAAAAACATTCAGCTCAGCGAAGTGACAATAGTTTGCCCCCTCAACTTCGTCCCATAAGCGAAAAATATCCTTTAATGAAGCTGATGCCAGAAAATATTGTTGCCGCAGTCGCAGCTCTTTACCATTTTCACTGCTGTCATTCGGATAAAGCACCATGGTGATATCTTCTGCCGCCGTTTTGCTCGCGACGGCTTCGGGGTAACTACCCGCGTTGAATTCGTCCAGATCGAATTCTTCTGTGGCTGCCGCCTTCCATAAACGCAATGTATTGACGGCATGGTTTCGATAGCCTGAAACCGGAACGTCATAAGGAATCGCCAGCACATCATGTGTGTCGACCCAGTGGACGATTTCCTTGCCATGTTGATCGGTCTGCCGAATCGTATGCCCGCCAAAATGAATGAGCTGGGCGTATTCCTGCCGTTCCTGTTCCCAGGGGTTGTCGTTTTGCAGCCAGTGGTCCGGTTCCTCGACCTGGTGCCCATCCTCGATATGCTGCCGGAACATGCCATATTCATAGCGGATGCCGTAACCCGTCACAGGCAATCGCAGCGTGGCGCAACTGTCCATAAAACAGGCAGCCAGCCTGCCCAGTCCGCCATTGCCCAGCCCGGCATCGGCCTCCATTTTCAGCAGTTCCTCGAATTCTTCGGTGATATTGAACATGGCCTGTTCGGTTTCGTTACGGATGCCGAGGTTCAGCAAATGATTTCCAAGTGAACGGCCAATCAGAAATTCCAACGATAAATAACTGGCGCGGCGGGTGCCGGGTCTGGTTTCTTCCCGACGGGTATTACGCCAGCCGGGTATCACCCGTTCACGGATCGTGATCGCCAGTGCTTCATAAAGGTAGTAGGGGTCGCAACCCAAAAATCTTCCAAGGTGGTAGACAAGATTGTGATTAAAGCTGTTTTCCAGCGATTCAGGATCGGATGCAGGAATTCTGATGTCTTCCGGGGTGCAATGTTCCGTGTTGATATGTTCGTTCATGGGTATCGTGTTAATTGATTGATGCAAATATAGACTTGTTGAATGATGAGTCTAACCGTTTTTTGTAGTATTCAATAAATTATTATAAAGCGCGGCATATTCTGATGCACTGTGTGTCCAGCTGAAATCCTGACGCATCCCTGTATGGATGATTTGTCGCCAGGTCGGCTTGTCATTGTAAATTTTAATCGCCCGTAGCACGCAGGTGAGTAACGCTTCCGGGGTGGGTTCGTCAAACACAAAACCAGTCGCTGTTTTGTTGCGGATGTTTTCTTCACTGGCATCAACGACAGTATCGACCAGGCCGCCTGTTTTATGTACGACCGGTGGTGTTCCGTAACGCAAACTGTAAAGCTGGTTCAGGCCGCAGGGTTCAAACCGTGAGGGCATTAAAAATAAATCGGCACCGGCTTCAATGCGATGCGCCAGTGATTCAGAGTAGCCAGAATGGAATGCAATGCGCTGGGGGTGCTGCTTCGCGAGCATGGTCAACACGCGTTCAAAATAATCCTGGCCTGCACCTAGAATAACCAGGTTTGCGTCCGTGGTTTTCAGCAGTTCCGGAATAATATCCAGGATGAGGTCGATGCCTTTTTGTTCCACCAGCCGACTCACCAGCCCAAGCAGAGGCGCTTGCAGTTTCTTTGCTGTTGGCTTGATCCCCATTTCCTTTAGCAAGGCGGCTTTGTTTTCCTGCTTGCCTTTGAACGTTTGCCACTTTTCCGAATAATTGCTGACCAGATCGGGGTCGGTTTTAGGATTCCAGATATCCTGATCGATGCCATTCAGCAAGCCACTGAGCTTGTGGCGGATAGATTTCAACACGCCCTCAAAACCGTTGCTGAACTCTGACGAAAGGATTTCTTTAGCGTAGGTGGGGCTGACGGTGTTGACGTGATCGGCATAGAGCAATCCAGCTTTTAACATGGAAAAATTGCCGTGAAATTCCAGCCCCTCACTGGTCCACCACTCATCCGGCAGGCCGAGAGCGGTGTATTCGATGTGAGAAAATATGCCGGCATAGGACAGGTTGTGAATGGTGAAAATACTGGGTGGCGCATTTTTTAAGTGATAAAGAAATGCGGGAATGAGTCCGGTTTGCCAGTCGTGCGTATGGACGATATCAGGCCGCCATCCAATGTCAGGTGTTCCGGTTGCCAGCTGCGCGACCGCACGTGAAAAAACGGTGAATCGTTCGGCATTATCAGGCCAGTCATAGCCGTCTGGGTGGGTGTAAGGATTTCCGGGGCGATCAAACAGATCGGCCACATCAGCTAATAATACGGGTACGCCCAGACGCTCGTCATGACTTTCCAGGATCCGTACCGGATGGCTGTGGCCTGCGCCCTGAACTTCAAGCCAACCCGCAATTTTCAGCTCGGGTTTGAATTCCAGGATATCGCGATAGGCGGGCAGGATCACGCGAACATCCAGACCCATTTGATGCAATGTTCGCGGCAGGCTGTAGATGACATCACCCAGGCCGCCGGTTTTAATCAGAGGATAAGCCTCGCTGGCCGCGAACAGGATTTTCATTGGTTTTGTGTTACCAGTCATGGGACATCAGGTCCTGTATTCGTTGTACAGGAATGACATTCAGATCATTTATTTTTTTTCGTGGCGCGTTTGCCTGGGGAATGATAGCTTGTTTGAAACCATGTTTGGCGGCTTCTTTCAAACGTTCTTCACCGTGGGGTATTGGGCGAATTTCACCGGCCAGTCCAATCTCGCCAAATGCGATTAGATCATGTGGCAGGGGTTTATCGCGCAGGCTGGATAGTGCCGCCAGTATTAATGGTAAGTCAGCAGCCGTTTCCGAAATGCGCACGCCACCTACGATATTAATAAATACATCCTGATCGTAGGTGACCACGCCACCATGACGCTGCAAAACTGCCAGCAACATGGCCAGACGATTTTGTTCCAGCCCAACGGTTACCCGTTTAGGTTGAGAAGCGTGGCTTTCTGTTACCAGTGCCTGTACTTCAACCAGCAAGGGACGAGAACCCTCGCGGGTGACCATCACCGTGCTGCCGGATACGGGTGATTCATGCCGCGACAGAAAAATGGCCGAGGGGTTGTTAACGGGCTTGAGGCCCTGTTCAGTCATGACAAAAATGCCGAGTTCGTTAACCGCACCAAAACGATTTTTAACGGCACGCAGCACGCGGTATCGACCGCCGGAATCACCTTCAAAATACACCACCGTATCCACCATGTGTTCAAGGACACGTGGCCCGGCCAGGGTGCCTTCTTTGGTAACATGGCCCACAATGAACAGGGAAATATTATAGTGCTTGGCAAGGCGAACCAGTTGCGCAGCGCTTTCGCGGACTTGCGCGACTGCGCCGGGTGCGGACTGTAGTTGTTCGGTGTAGAGCGTCTGGATAGAGTCGATAATCAGGAAGCCAGGTTTGCTTTTGAGCGCCTGGGCGATGATGGTTTCGACGCAGGTTTCGGTCAGCAACTGAAGTTTGTCCAGTGGCAGATCCAGGCGGTGTGCCCGCATGCTGATTTGTTGCGCAGACTCTTCACCGCTAACGTACAGGCAGTTATCCTGATTGAGTTTCGCAACGACTTGCAGCAGCAGAGTTGATTTGCCGATGCCAGGATCGCCGCCGATCAAAGTGACCGAGCCGGGGACGATGCCGCCGCCCAATACGCGATCCAGTTCAGACAGACCGCTGCTCTTACGGGGCACATCTTCGGGGCTTATTTCGGCGAGCACCTGGATCGGGCTTCCCCCAATTAAACCTGCATGACGGTGTGTGGTTTTCGGTTGCTGGATTTCTTCTTCCAGCGTGTTCCAGGCCATGCAGTCCGAGCATTGGCCGCTCCATTTATTTTGCAATGCGCCACAAGCCGTGCAGCGGTAATGTGCCTTTAATTTAGTCGCCATCTTCTTCTTCAGCATCCTGTTTGAGTCGGGGGGCAATTCTTGTGGTTTTAACGGCATTATCCTGGATTTTTAAGATTTCGACAGGATGGCCGTCAATCAGCATACTGGTGCCTGCTGAAGGGATAAACTCCATATGTTCCAGAATAAGCCCATTGAGCGTTTTTGGGCCATCGGTATGGAAATGCCAGTTGAGGCTACGGTTTAGATCGCGCACATGAATGCCGCCATCGACGATATAACTACCATCATCCTGTGGGTGGATGTCTTCTGCCAGACCGGCCGGATCGTGGGTGAATTCGCCGACAATTTCCTCCAGCAGATCTTCCAGCGTAGCGAGTCCCTGTATGTCGCCATATTCGTCAACGACCAGCGCATGGCGTCGTTTTTTGCCGCGAAAGTTAACCAGTTGTTGCGTCAGGGAAGTACCTTCCGGAATAAAGTATGCGGGGCGAATATGTTTTTCCAGTGATTCGTAATTGAGATTATCTGAAGTCAGCAGGCTAATAATCTGCCGCAAATGAATAAAGCCGAGTATATTGTCGATGTTGCCACGAAAAACAGGCAGGCGTGTGAAATGTGCCTGGTTAAGCTGCTGCTCAATTTCGTCCCAGTCTTCGTCCAGGTCAATACCCACGATTTCCTTACGTGGAATCATGATGTCTTCGACTGTGGTTTTTTCAAGGTCGAGAATCTGTAGCAACATTTTCTGATGATCGCTGGGGATCAGGTTGCCGGTTTCGCTGACGATGCTACGTAGTTCTTCGCTGCTCAATGAATGCGCTCTGGCTGACTCTGCTGACACACCCATTAAACGTAAAAGGGAATTTGCGAAAAGATTGATTAACCAGACAAGTGGATAGGTAATCTTTAGCAAGGGCTTGTAGACAAATGCAGCCGGGAATGCGATTTTTTCTGTGTGAATTACGCCTAATGTTTTGGGGGCGACTTCTGCAAAGATTAGGAGAATCAATACCAGTACACCGGTCGCAATCGCAATGCCTGCCTCACCAAAAACCCGATAACCGATGTAAGTCGCAAGCTGAGTGATCAGGATGTTGACAAAGTTATTTCCCAACAATATCAGTCCAATCAGTCGATCAGGTGTTTCAAGTAGTTTTTGGGCGCGACGGGCCCCACGATGGCCAGTTTCTGCCAGGTGTTTTACACGATAGCGATCCAGCGCCATCAAGGCTGTTTCAGAGCCTGAAAAAAATGCCGAGAAAAGAATCAGCAGAAAAAACAGCCCGGACAACAGGCTAATGGGAATGTCTTCCAAGCAGGGTAAGTTTGTGAGTTATTCGAAATAGTATTACAAGGTAATGTCTGGCAGGCGTCAAGCGCTTTGAAGAATGAGCTCACGTACCAGTTTGCTGCCGAAATAAGCCAGTGCAAGAAATGCGAAGCCCCAGAGTGTCCAGCGAATTGCCTTGCGACCTCTCCAGCCAAGCTGCCAGCGTCCCCACAGCAGCAAGGCAAAAACCAGCCACGATATAACCGAAAGTACTGTTTTATGAACGATATGTTGCGCAAACATATCTTCAAGAAAAATAAAACCGGATATAAGCGCTATACTCAGTAAAAAGAAGCCCAGACCGATTAGCTGGAATAACAGGCTTTCCATATGTTGTAGTGGGGGCAGTTTTTGAATTAGCCCAACAGGGTTGTGGTGGTGTAGTTTATGATCCTGATAGGCCAGCAAAAGCGCCTGGGTGGCCGCCAGCGTGAGTAATGCGTAAGCAAGCAAGGAGAAAAGGATATGCAGCTTGAGTCCAAACGGACCCTGACTGATGTGGCCGGAAAGGCCAGGAAATATCATTGTCAAAATCACCGCGAAAGCAGCAAGAGGCAAAATTATCAGCCCCAGGCTGTGAACAGGGCGCGTCAGTGCCGTGAAAAACAACAGCACCGATACCAGCCAGGCCACATCAGAAATTGCATTGTAGAAGCTTAGGTTAAGACCATTTCCCTCGAAGAGCGTGGAGGAAAGCAGGATAGCATGAGAAATGACCGCAATTGCCCAAACCAGCATACTTCCCTGTGTTAATTTGTGGCGCCCGGTTTTCAGCCCGGCAAGCAACAGGGCAAACGCGAGCAGGTAGACCAGGAAGGTAACGAGTGTGAAGATTTCAGGCATATTTTTCCTGGGAATGTGATACGGTTTTTATTTTTAACAAATAGTTACGAAATAAAACAAACGTTTTATTGAGTTTCGTCAGCTTCTCCAGCATTTTTGACGGGGTTTGCGGTGACATCGGTATATTACTGAACCATGATAAAGCTAATCAACCTGAATTTAGGATATTTATGCAAATTAGAGTACTAGGGTGTAGTGGCGGCATTGGCAAAGGGCTGCGAACCACTTCCTTATTAATTGATGATGATATTCTCATTGATTGTGGTACCGGAGTGGGCGATCTTACCATGGATGAGCTTGTGAAAATCCGTCATATTTTTATCACGCACACACACCTGGACCATCTTGCTAGCTTGCCTTTGCTGGTTGATACCGTATTTGACCATCTTAATGGCGAGCCAATTAAGTTGCATTTGTTGCCTGAATCACTAAAAACACTGGATGAACATTTATTCAACTGGAAGCTCTGGCCGGATTTTTTTGTGCTACCGGAGGCAGGTAGTGCGGTAATGCAACCTTGTGTCATGGAGCCGGGCAAGATTGCTAAAATCAGAGGCAGGGAAATTGAAATGATCCCGGTGGAACATGCTGTGCCCGCAGTTGGTTATCGAGTCACCTCAGAGTCGGGTAAAACGTTTGCCTTCAGCGGTGACAGTTGCGAGAACGACACATTCTGGGAAGGTCTTAACAAGCATAGCCGGCTCGATATATTATTTGTTGAATGCGCATACGCCGATCACGATAAAACACTGAGCAAACTCGCGCGGCATTATTGTCCCGAGTCCCTCAGTGCTGACATGAAAAAACTCACTCACCAGCCGGAAGTTTACATTACCCACCTCAAACCGGGTGATGAAGCAGAAATACTTTTGGAGTTACAGGCTGCGATGCCAGATAGAAACCCTAAAGCGCTTAATACTGGCGATTCTTTTCAGTTATAGGCGCACAAGTCACATATCATCACAGATATGCCCGCCGGATTTTTCCTTAGGCGATTTGTCGATAAACCCCATCGACGGCATTATCCCGCGCATCATTTCACCACATTTGCGAGCGGCTGCCACATCCGGACTGTTGTTGATTTCCTGAGCAAACTTTAAGGCCTTTTTTTCAGCTTTGGCTCTTTCACCTTTTGCGCAGAGGGCTTTAATTTCTGATTCCACCTGTTTTGCTTTATCACCAAGCGCCTGCATTTTTGCCTGGTCAATGTTTTGCATACAGGCCTGCATTTTCTGAGCTTGTTGCATCATGTTTTGCATATCCTGTTCGCTCATGTTCTGGTAATTTTGTGCAAGCGCAAGTGAGTTGAAGAAGAAAAGGAGGGCGATAACTGATAGTTTCATGGTGATGTCTCTTAAATGGATGCTTATTTAAAAATGTAGTGCGATTTGTCGAAACTATCAACCTCACAAACCTTTTGTGACATCTGCAAGTGGCTTGCTTATACTTGGGATTCTATTTTAATTATCTTGTTGTTTATGTTTGATAGTTTAAGTGAAAGACTGGCCGCGACGGTCAAGAAGCTGCGCGGACAGGCGCGGCTAACGGAAGAAAATATCCAGGATACCCTGCGGGAAGTGCGTATGGCCTTGCTGGAGGCGGATGTTGCGCTGCCTGTGGTCAAGGAGTTCATTGCCCGGGTAAAAGAGCGTGCAGTTGGCAAAGATGTCCTGAACAGCCTGACGCCAGGGCAGGAACTCATCCGGGTGGTCGATGAGGAACTGACCGAGGTCATGGGCCACGCCAATGAAGGGCTGGATCTGGAAGAGAAGCATCCTGCGATTATCCTCATGGCGGGTTTGCAGGGCGCAGGTAAAACAACCAGCGTGGGCAAGTTGGCTCGATTCCTCAAGGAAAAAGCGGACAAGCGGGTGATGGTCGTCAGCGCGGACGTTTACCGCCCGGCGGCTATAGAGCAGCTTGAAACGCTGGCGAAAGAAGTAGACGCTCGTTTTTACCCATCTGATTCAAGTTATGATCCAGTTGAAATTGCAGAAGAGGCTGTCTCTGCTGCGCGTGTGCAACGTATGGATGTGCTGATTGTGGATACGGCGGGTCGTTTACATATCGACGACAAGATGATGGATGAGATTAAACGCATCAACGCGGCCATCACACCAGATGAAACCTTGTTTGTTGTCGATAGCATGACCGGCCAGGACGCCGCCAATACTGCCAGGGCGTTTAACGATGCCTTGCCGCTGACAGGCGTAATTCTGACCAAGGCTGACGGTGATGCACGGGGTGGTGCCGCGCTTTCGGTTCGACATATTACGGGCAAGCCAATAAAATTTCTGGGTGTAGGCGAAAAAACAGCCGCACTCGAACCCTTCCACCCTGACCGCATCGCTTCACGCATTTTGGGTATGGGTGATGTGCTTAGTCTGGTCGAAGAGGTGCAGCAAAAAGTTGACCATGCCAAGGCGGCTAAGCTGGCGAATAAAGTCAAGAAAGGTAGAGGCTTCGATCTGAATGACTTACAGGACCAACTGGCGCAAATGCAGAAAATGGGCGGCATCGCCAGTCTGATGGATAAAATGCCGGGAAATATGAATATTCCGGATCAGGTCAAAAAGCAGGCTACAGATGGAAAACAATTTGACCGGATGATCGCAATCATTAATTCGATGACGCCGCAAGAACGACGTTTCCCCGATATCATCAAAGGCTCTCGCAAGCGGCGTATTGCTAAAGGCTCGGGTGCCCAGATACAGGAAGTAAACCGCTTACTCAAGCAACATCTGCAGATGAAAAAGATGATGAAAAAATTCAAAGGTGGCGGCATGAGAAAGATGATGCGCGCTATGAAAGGCCAGATGCCGCCGGGCATGCCTTTTTAACGCAAGATGGTCGTTCATGAATTGATCAGAGATTCCTTAAGAAAAGGCTTCACTTTTCCAGCAACTCGCGTACAATTACGCGCCTGAATTTCTACCCTTGCATTAGGGTTGGAAGATACTGTTTTAATTAACGAATTTTGGAAAGCAGCTACATGGTCACAATTCGAATGGCTCGTTCTGGAGCGAAGAAGCGTCCTTTTTACCACATCGTGGTAACAGATTCGCGCAAGCGTCGCGACAGCGGCTACATTGAGCGTCTGGGTTACTATAATCCCATTGCGCGAGGTCAGGAAACGCGCCTGCACCTTGAAAATGACCGGATTGATTACTGGTTAGGGCAGGGTGCACAGTGCAGCGATCGTGTTGCAAAATTGATGAAGGAAGCTCAAAAAGCTGCCAACTAAACGGAAAGATGAGTTGCGTCTTGATAGTGATCCGATTGTAGTCGGAAGAATTACAGGCGTTTTCGGCGTTAAAGGTTGGGTAAAAGTGTTTTCGCATACCCAACCTAAAGAAAATATTCTGACGTATTCGCCCTGGTTGCTAAAGCAAAACCAGAATGAATGGCAGGAAGTAGATCTGGTAGCAGGCCATCGTCAGGGCAAGGGTATTGTCGCCAGTCTTGAAGGCTGTACCGACAGAGACCAGGCAGCTGCGTTAAAGGGTGCTGATATTGCAATCAGAAATGAGCAGTTGGCATCGCTGGCAAAAGATGAATTTTATTGGGCTGATTTAATCGGCCTGACTGTGCTCAATCAGGAGAATCTGCTATTAGGAAAGGTGGAAAGCTTGATTGAGACAGGCGCAAATGATGTTCTGGTGGTTAGGGGCGAGCAGGAAGTATTGATTCCATTTGCCATGCCACAGATTATCAAACAGATTGATCTGGATGCAGGCCAGATGATTGTGGACTGGCAGCCGGAATGAAGAATGCGTTTTGACGTTGTCACGCTGTTTCCTGATCTGGTTAGACAAGTAATCAGTTGCGGTGTGACCGAACGGGCATACAAAGCTGGATTGTTTGAATTGGAGACCTGGAACCCGCGAGATTACACCTCGGATGTTCACAGGACAGTCGATGATCGCCCTTATGGCGGCGGCCCGGGAATGGTGATGTTGTACCAGCCGCTGGCTGATGCCCTTGAGGCAGCGAAGGCTGATGCTGAAACGCAGGGCAGGGTAATTTACCTGAGCCCGCAGGGAAAGCCGTTGACGCAGGCTGCGGTAAAGCAGTTTGCGACAACTGAACGCCTGATATTAATTGCAGGGCGGTACGAAGGGATTGATGAACGCTTTGTCGAGGATTATGTCGATGAAGAATGGTCGTTGGGGGATTTCGTCCTCAGCGGTGGAGAAATTCCGGCCATGGCGCTGATTGATGCAGTGACACGGCTACTACCTGGGGCACTGGGTCATGCGGATTCTGCTCAGCAAGACTCCTTCATGGAGAGCATGCTCGACTATCCGCACTATACGCGGCCCGAGGAGATTGCTGGCAAAAATGTGCCTGCTGTTTTGCTTAGCGGCAATCATGCAAAGATTGCAGAATGGCGAAAGCATGAGGCTTTGCAGCGAACACTGGAAAGGCGTCCAGATTTGCTGGAAGATGACGACAAAATTTAAACTTGCTTGCATATAACCGCAGGCAAGCAACTTTGAAGGTAAAGAAAATGGCTAACATTATTGATGAACTGGACGCGGAACAACTAAAAACCGACCTGCCGGAGTTTGCTCCTGGTGATACGGTTGTGGTGAGTGTGAAGGTAAAAGAAGGGAACCGCGAACGGTTGCAGGCATTTGAAGGTGTTGTAATCGCCATTCGTGAACGCGGTTTAAATTCTGCCTTTACAGTGCGCAAAATTTCACATGGTGAAGGTGTTGAACGTGTTTTCCAGACGCATAGCCCGAATGTGGCAGGCATTGAAGTCAAACGCCGGGGCAAAGTACGTCGCGCCAAACTTTATTACCTGCGTGGTCTGACAGGAAGAGCGGCCCGCATTAAAGAGAAATTATCAGCCACCTCAGGCAAAGCAGGCAAAAAATCTGCAAACGCTGCGCCTGCAAAAGCCGCTCCAGCTGGTGACGATCTTACGAAGATTGAAGGCATTGGCCCGAAAATTAATGAAATCCTGCAGGAAGCAGGTATTCCAACTTTCGCTGATCTGGCAGGGACTGATCCTGAAAGAATACGCGAAATGCTCACCGCAGCAGGCGGCCAGTTTGCCACGCACGATCCTGAGACTTGGCCGAAACAGGCAGAGATGGCGCGAGATGGTAAATGGGATGAACTTAAAGTCTGGCAGGATGAGCTGGATGGTGGGCGTCAACCCGAGAAATCAGAAGCAAAGGATGAAGAAGAAAAAAGCTGATTTGTGCTTAACCTAGTAATCATAAAACGCCACATTCGATGTGGCGTTTTTTTTTGCGCTCAGTAACTTTATAGCCTATAAGTATGTATTCATTACCATCAGTCAAGGTCGATTGTGTCAAATAAGAACTATACATTAATCATAAAGTTACCATTCGGAGTTGTAGGGGTACGTGAGGAAAATAATGTTTTGAAAAGCCTTGAATTTTTACCAGATACCACAAAAGAAAAGAAAGCTGTTACGAAACTTGCAGCCAGTGTCACATCACAGTTACAGGCATATTTATCTGATCCGCTCGCTTTTATTTTTGAACTGCCAGTGAAAAAGCAAGGCACCGCTTTTCAGCAAAAAGTCTGGCACGCGCTGGAGAAAATCCCGGCAGGCAAAGTAATGACATACGGAGAACTCGCGAAACAACTCAATACAGGCGCCAGAGCGGTGGGGAACGCCTGCCGTCATAATCCAGTCCCCCTGTTAGTACCTTGTCATCGTATCGTATCTGGAAAGGGTCTTGGTGGTTTTGCCGGTGACCGACATGCCGGCTGGACGCGCATCAAACGCTGGTTGCTGGCGCATGAAGGTTATAGTATTTAAAGTGTATTAGTTCCGACTTCATCTGACACTTCAGCTTGATCTGAAGAGAGTTACCCGTTTTGATAAAGGTATTGGATCTTAAATCGAAACGAAACAAGGTAACTCTCTATGCATCATACTAACAATCTAATCATTAAAAAAAATCATCGGGGTCTTTACATGCCATATCTAGCGTAAAACACACAGACT
>DTYI01000053.1 GCA_012961935.1 Thiotrichales bacterium
AGTCCTCTCAGATAGAATTTGCTGTGGAAAAGCGCTGCATAAGATACCACCAAAATTCCTTATCTACCACGATTAAGTGCGTAAAAAACAAACTCCCCTCATCGTGATTTAGCAGCTTATTTTTATCTGATCGGTTGTTAAGATTCTACTGGCAGCCCCTCCTGGCGCCACTCTGGAAGACCACCGTCGAGGCGGCGTGCGGTCACACCGCAATTTCGCAACAGGTCAACCGCTTCGAACGAGAGAATGCAATGTGGTCCCCGGCAATAGGCAACCACTTCTTTATCGGCCGGCAGATCGTTTAAGTGTCCTTCAAGCTCAGTCAATGGTACGTTGATCGCACCAGGGATATGCCCGGCTCGATATTCTTCAGCGGGCCGAACATCCAGCACGGTTATCAGGCCTTCGCGGGCACGTTGTAATAGTTCTTTTGCAGGAACAGGTTCCAGGTCATCTTTGACAGTCAGGTAGGTATTAATCAGTCGATCCACTTCAGCAAGATTCCGTTCCGCAGTTATTCGAAGTGCAGCCAGCAGCTCTGTAACATCAGGGCTACTCAGCCGGTAGTAAACCTTCTGCCCTTCCTTCCGAGTCATAACAAGGCCGGCCTGCCGTAATTGTTGCAGATGCTGTGAGGTATTGGCCACGCTAAGACCAGACACTTTAGCCAGTGCATCAACACTGCGTTCACCCTGATCCAGATATTCGATTAATTCCAGCCTGTTGCCGTTTGCAAGTGCTTTTGCTATCCGGGCAAACTGATTGAAGAGATCATGTTTGAAATTACCTTCTGACATATACAAACCTGCTACATATTCAATTGATCTATTGAATAATAGATCATATACTCAGTATAACTTGTAATTAAACCAAATGGGTAGTGTATGGTTCTGACAGATTATCTCGTTGATCACGAAGTGGCCATACGGCTAAGTTTTTTCTTCGGTATCTTCACCATCATGGGAATTTGGGAAATCCTCTCACCCCGACGGACATTGACCGCGTCCAAAGCCATTCGCTGGGGCAATAACATCGCGTTGGTGTTTCTCAACAGCTTTGTACTGAGGCTGCTGTTCCCTGCTGCTGCGGTGGGCATGGCTGCACTTGCCTCCCAACAGGGCTGGGGTATTTTCAATTATTTCGAAATGCCGTTTGTCATCGCTACCGTCGTTTCTGTTATCGCGCTGGATTTTATTATCTATCTACAACATGTCATGGTGCATGCCGTTCCTGCACTCTGGCGGCTGCACCGAGTACACCACGCCGATCCGGACATTGACGTGACGACTGGAGCGCGCTTTCACCCAATCGAAATTATCCTTTCCATGCTGATCAAGTTCGCCACAATTATGGTGCTTGGCCCGCCCGTCATTGCAGTGATTATTTTTGAAGTGCTGCTGAATGCGACGGCCATGTTCAATCACAGTAATGTAAAAATTCCGGTCGCCATCGACCGGGTATTGCGCCTGTTTGTGGTCACGCCAGATATGCATCGTGTACATCACTCTGTTGAAGACGATGAGGCCAACAGCAACTTTGGTTTCAACCTGCCCTGGTGGGATCGTCTGTTTGGCACTTATCGCGATCAACCCCGCGCCGGACATGAGCATATGAGGATAGGCATTCACCAGTACCACGACCCCAAACAGATTTCCTGGTTACCGGGCATGCTGGCATTACCCTTTGTCGGCAAAATCACAGGCTATGCGATCAACCGCCGTGAATGGAATAAAAAGCGCGACGTGCAAGGAAGCACTAATGCCGCGGGCGCAGGGAGGCACAGGAGCGGCGACGTGCAGGGAAGCACTAATGTCGCGGGCGCAGGGAGGCGCAGGAGTGACGATGCGTAATCTTTCTCGTCTGGTATTGTTTGTATTCATTCTTGCCGGTATCGCGTTGGTGATTATTTATCGTGATCAACTGGATGCAACCGCTCTGGAGCAATGGATTGAAAACGCTGGCGCGGCCGCTCCTGTATTGTTCATTGCGATTTATGCGGCAGGCACCGTTTTTTTCCTTCCGGGCTCCATCCTGACACTGGCAGGAGGCGCACTCTTCGGCCCAGTGTTCGGTACCTTTTACAATCTGACAGGCGCAACCATTGGCGCCACGCTGGCCTTTCTGGTATCGCGCCACCTGGCCTCGGACTGGGTGGAGAAAAAAACCGGTGGCCGACTCAAGCAACTAAAGCAAGGCGTGGAAAATGAAGGCTGGCGCTTTGTCGCCTTTGTCAGACTGGTGCCTCTGTTCCCTTTCAACCTGCTGAACTATGCGCTGGGATTGACGCGCATTAAATTAAGTCACTACCTCATTGCCAGCTACCTGTTTATGCTGCCTGGTGCGCTGGCCTACACCTATCTCGGATACGCCGGGCGTGAAGCCGTGGCCGGTAACGAAGGGCTGATTCAGAAAGGACTGCTGGCGCTGGCGTTGCTCGCTGCTGTGGCCTTTCTGCCACGCCTGATCGGTCAGTTAAGACGCAGCCCAACTTTGACTATTGATCAATTAAATCAGCAATTAAACAGCGAGGCAAAACCGCTGGTGCTCGATGTTCGTAACGAAACAGATTTCCACGGTGACCTGGGCCACATCGCAGGCTCTCAGAATCTCCCGTTGGAAAAACTGGCATCTCAACTGGATGAACTGACGCCCTGGCTGGAAAAACCGATCGCCATCGTCTGCACTACTGATCAGCGCTCAAAAAAGGCAGCCCGGATACTGGCAGGAAAAGGATTTGCAGACGTGCACGTAGTAATCGGAGGAATAAAGCAGTGGAATCAGGAGGGATTATCGGTTGAACGGAATTAAGGCAATTATTAACAGGAGAAAACAATGCATATTCTCATTATCCTTAACGACCCACCCTATGGCACAGAACGCAGTTTCAATGGCTTGCGCCTGGCCAGGGCATTGGTAGGGGGTGATACTCAAATCAGCGTATTTCTGATGGCGGACGCAGTGATCTGTGCGAAAGCTGGCCAAAAAGTACCACAGGGATTTTACAACCTTGAACTGATGCTCAAATCCGTCATCCGCAAAGGCAAAGTCCTGATGTGCGGCACCTGTATGGAGGCTCGTGGATTGAGAGATGAAGAGACGCTGGAAGGTGCAAAACGCAGCACCATGAAAGAGCTGGCTGAGTTAACCCGAAATGCAGACAAGGTGCTGATTTTCTAATAGTGTCATATCATGGTGGTCGTAAGTACTGTTGAACAAATAACCTGAAGATATTCCCGGTAGAAAAATATGCACACTATGCTGCAACGCCTCCACCCGACCAGTTTCCCTGCAATCCAGCGGAGTGCAGTTGACACACTACAGATCAATCTGGGTTACCGCTGTAACCAAAGTTGCCTGCACTGTCATGTCAACGCTGGACCGAACCGAACCGAGATGATGGAGCGCGAAACGATTCATGAGGTGCTCGCTGCTCTGGAAGCTTGCAACATTCAAACGCTTGATCTTACCGGCGGCGCACCAGAACTGAACCCACATTTTCGCGATTTGGTCAGACAGGCGAGAAGCCTGGACGTGCATGTTATTGATCGCTGCAACCTTACTATTCTGCTGCAGCCAGGGATGGAAGACCTGGCGGATTTTCTGGCTGATAATAAAGTGGAGATTGTCGCTTCTCTGCCCTGCTACCTTAAAGAAAATGTTGACAGTCAGCGTGGCAAAGGTGTGCATCAGGAAAGCATTCAGGCCTTGCAAAAACTGAACCGGCTCGGTTATGGCATGCCAGGCAGCAACCTAACCCTGAACCTTGTCTACAATCCAGGTGGCCCCTACTTGCCGCCTGAGCAAACGCAACTTGAAGCTGATTATAAGCGCGAATTAAAACAACGCTTTAGTGTAGAGTTTAATCAACTTCTGGCGCTGACAAATCTTCCCATCCAGCGGTTCGGTAGCACGCTGGTTTCCAAAGGCCAGTTTGCTGATTACATGAAGCTGCTCAAATCATCTCACCGTGATTACAACCTGGGATCGGTCATGTGCAAGCGCCTTGTTAGTGTTGACTGGCAAGGCAAAATCTATGATTGCGATTTTAATCAGATGCTGGGTTTGCCATTGGTTTTATCGGATGGCCGGTCTGCACAAATTTCTGATCTGGAAAAACTTATTCATGAAAATTTAAACATTTCGGTAGCAGATCATTGCTATGGCTGCACAGCCGGTCAGGGTTCAAGTTGCGGTGGCGCGCTGGTTTAATTCATGTCTATTTCAATCATTATCCCAACACTGAATGAATCGTCGGTAATCGTCAGCACCTTGCGATCACTGCAGCCGATGCGCGCACGCGGTCATGAAATTATTCTTGTAGATGGCGGGAGTGGCGACGATACAATCAAACTAGCACAGCCTTACGTTGACAAAACTATCAGCACATCGCCTGGCCGCGCAAGGCAAATGAACAAAGGGGCATTAAATGCGACGAAGAATTTTTTGTGGTTTCTACATGCCGATACCTGTATACCCGAAAATGCC
>DTYI01000054.1 GCA_012961935.1 Thiotrichales bacterium
AGAGCCTTTACAATGCCTGATATGCATACGGTATGTCTAGATATGGAGCAGGCGATGGAGGAGTTTGAACATCAATTGTCGCCGGGCCGTCAGTGCCTTCACGGACTGGAAGTTCAACCTGTTTACCGGTGGTATTGTCAGTGACTGTTACCGTTTTCTTACTCAAGTTTTTACTCCTGCTGCACTCAGTCTTGTTGCCATTATATTGTTTTTCATTATTGTTTTGTATACGTTGAACTGACACATCTTAGATCATGAAGCTGTAGTCCGACACACTCGTTACCTGGTAATACAGGTTTAATGTTTTCACTCATAATTACCCTCCAATGTAATGATTTTCTGGTATTTTGCCTGAAACAAGCCACGGCTAATCATTATAATTAGTTTGCTATTCATAGTAGACCTTTCAAGACCTGCTTGCTAGACTCGATAATGCATAACTATTAATAATTAGGGCGAAAACAAATTACTTGGGTAGACCCACTTTGGTTACACAGGTTAGCCCGCAACTACCAAAAGGAGAGACACCATGTCTGATAGAGCCTCATACTGGAAGGCAAATTTGCGCCTGGTGGCGCTATGTCTTGTCATCTGGTTTACTGTTTCCTATGTGTTTGGAATCATTCTTGTTGAACCCCTGAACAATATCCGCCTGGGCGGTTACAAGCTTGGTTTCTGGTTTGCCCAGCAGGGTTCCATGTATGTATTTGTGCTGTTGATTTTTTTCTATGCCTGGCGCATGGGAAAGCTCGACCGCAAATTTAACGTCCACGAAGACTAGGGGGAAATCATGGATTTAAAAACAATGACATTCCTCGTAGTGGGCGCGACGTTTGCCCTCTACATTGGTATTGCAATCTGGGCACGTGCCCACACTACAAGCGACTTCTATGTGGCCGGCAAAGGGATTCACCCTGTTGCAAACGGTATGGCTACAGCAGCGGACTGGATGTCGGCGGCTTCCTTTATCTCCATGGCCGGGCTTATTGCGTTTTTTGGTTATGGCGGTTCGGTGTTTCTGATGGGCTGGACAGGGGGCTATGTGTTACTCGCTATGCTGCTGGCGCCCTATTTGCGTAAATTCGGCAAATTCACCGTGCCGGAATTCATCGGTGAACGCTATTATTCTCGAACCGCGCGTGTCGTCGCGGTGATCTGTCTGATCGTTGCGTCAGTGACTTATGTAATTGGGCAAATGAAAGGCATCGGTGTGGCCTTTGGCCGATTCCTTGAGGTGAAATATGAAATTGGCCTGCTTATCGGTATGGGTATCGTATTTATCTACGCTGTTATGGGTGGCATGAAAGGTATCACCTATACCCAGATTGCCCAATATTGTGTACTGATTTTCGCCTATACGATTCCTGCCATTTTCATCTCCCTGAACCTGACAGGTCATGCACTGCCTCAGATTGGCCTCGGCAGCACGATGGCTGATGGTAGCGGCACATACCTGCTCGATAAACTCGATCAAGTGGTGACGGATCTTGGTTTCCATGAATACACGACCAAGGAACGACTAAGTAAGGTCAATATGTTTGCTTACACGCTGTCGTTGATGATTGGTACAGCTGGCCTGCCGCATGTCATTATCCGTTTTTTCACAGTACCCAAGGTTGCTGATGCACGTAAGTCTGCTGGTTGGGCTTTGGTGTTCATCACGATTCTCTACACCACTGCACCTGCGGTGGCTGCCATGGCTCGTCTGAACCTGATGGAAACTATCCAGCCATCTGCCACGGGTGAAAACCTGGTTTATGCAGAGCGGCCTACCTGGTTCAAAAACTGGGAGAAAACTGGTCTGCTGAAGTTTGAAGATAAAAACGGTGACGGCAAAATCCAATACGTAAAAGGTGATGCCAATGAAATGGTTAAGGTTGACCGCGACATCATGGTTCTCGCAAATCCTGAAATCGCAAAGTTACCTAACTGGATCATCGCGCTGGTGGCGGCAGGTGGTCTGGCTGCTGCTTTATCAACGGCGGCAGGATTGTTGCTGGCGATCGCTTCATCTATTTCTCATGATTTGATGAAAGGTATTTTCGTCCCAAATATTTCCGAGAAAGGAGAACTACTTGCCAGTCGGATCGCCATGGGAGGTGCGATCGGATTGGCTGGTTACCTGGGGTACAACCCGCCAGACTTTGCGGCCGGGACGGTGGCGCTGGCGTTTGGACTGGCAGCCTCCTCAATATTCCCGGCGCTGATGATGGGTATCTTCTCCAAACGCATCAACAAACATGCGGCTGTCTGGGGTATGTTGACCGGCCTCAGTATTACTCTGCTATATGTGTTCCAGCACAAAGGCATCATGTTCATAAAGGAAACGGCGTTCCTCGGCGACATGAAAGCAAACTGGTTCCTTGGCATTGAGCCCAATGCTTTTGGTGCAGTCGGCGCTGTTGTTAACTTCGTGGTCGCATTTGTGATCTCACGTGTTACGCCTCCACCGCCAGAGCATATTCAACATCTGGTTGAAGATATTCGGGTTCCAGGTGGAGCAAGTTCTGCATCTGGAGCTGGCCACTAAAGGTACATATTTAGCTATAATACAAGGCCCCTTTTTGGGGCCTTTTTTCTGGAAATGAAATGTTTAAAAATAAACACGTTGTGATTGCCATGCTGGTTGCACCAGTGCTTGCATTGTTTAGCTATTTTGCGATCGATCATTATGTCAGTGAAAAACCACATCAGGCAAAAGCTGGACGATCCTATAAAATGATTGAACGCCCTAATTGCCGTTATACCAGTGGAAAATGTGATCTGATAAATGGAAGTTTCAAAGTTGGACTCACAGTAAAAATGTTGCAGGGGAATAAAATGCTTTTGAAGCTGGATTCTAATTTTGCGCTGGATGGCGCAAAAGTCGCAATTGCACAAACGCAGAACTCAAATCCCATTCCTGCTGACATGCAATTCCGAAATAATAATAAAAAAAACTGGGAGATTGAAATTAGTCAGCCTTCATCTGAGGAAAGTCGGATTCATCTGGTGATGGGGATTGGTGAGAGTTACTATTTTGCTGATACGGCCACAAAATTTTTTCAGGATGATCGAAAATTTAATACGCGCTAATTATGGAAATTGAACAACTTGAAATACGTGATTTTTTGGGACAGTGTTCACCTCTGACCAAACTGGATGAAAAACTACTGGATCAAGTAGTCAACACGTTGGAGATAAGTTACCAGCGCCGGGGCTCAGAAATTCTAAAACCAGGCGAAACCAATGACAGACTTTTCCTGATCCGCACCGGTGCTGTGGAAATATTTGATCAGGATGGTAATCGGTATAGCCATCTGGAAGAGGGTGACTGGTTTGGATACCGTTCACTTTTGCATGATGGTGAGATCAGGATGCAGGCAAAAGCGATTGAAGATACGCTGCTTTATCTCGTCCCTGGTGAATTATTTCTCTCACTTTTTCAACAGCATGAAGCGGTAAGAAATTACTTTTCGCATCAAAAGCCTGAGCGCCTGCGAAGCGCAATCGAAGAAATTCGCAAGAAAAATCAGGCGCCTTTAATTGGTTCTCATGCGGCTGATCTAGTCCATCGTGAGCCACTACAGGTTGAACAGAAAACTACCATCCATGAAGCTGCGAAGCTGATGAAAGAAAGGACTGTTACATCCATGCTGGTTGTGCAGGAGGGTAAGCTCAAAGGCATTGTCACTGATCGCGCTTTTTGTACCAAACTGGCAGCCAATAAAATGGATTTTGATCAGCCTGTTACCGATATTATGACGCCAGATCCGATAACGATCACCCCTGAAACATCGGGTTCGGAAGCCTTGTTGATGATGGCGCGGCATAATATTCGTCATTTACCGGTTGTCAGTTCTGGTAAAGTCATGGGCATGTTGACGGCTACCGATATCATACGTCACCAAAGCCATACGCCGATTTACCTGATTAACGAAATTCATCGTGCAGTAGACATGGAATCGTTGCAAAAACTCAGCGCTCAAATTCCAGCCACCTTGGTGAGTCTGGTGCGTAACAGCCTGACTGCGTACGACATAGCCCATGCGATCAGCGCGATAGGCGAGGCGATTACACAACGGTTACTGACTTTCGCAGAACAGGCGTTGGGCAAGCCACCCATACCTTACGCATGGATTGTTGCAGGCTCGCTTGCCCGGAATGAACAAACGATTCATTCTGATCAGGACAATGCGTTGATTCTTTCAGATGACTTTATTGAAGAAGAGCATGACGAATATTTCAAACGGCTTAGTAAATCGGTGAGTGATGGACTGAATGCCTGTGGCTATATTTATTGTCCCGGTGATGTCATGGCAACCAATAAAAAGTGGCGCCAACCGTTGTCAGTCTGGCGTGGTTATTTTGATACCTGGATTCACAGGCCGGAACAAAAAGCACTCATGTATTCCAGCATCTTTTTTGATCTGCGTTGCGTCTACGGTGAAAAATCATTACTGGAAAATTTGCGCCAGGAGGTTCTACAAAAATCAAAAGGAAATACAATATTTCTAGCCTACATGGCTGCCAATGCTTTGCAGTTTCATCCGCCCTTAGGTTTATTCAAGCGTTTTGTTCTGGAAAAAGGCGGCACCGAAGAAAAAGCGCTCAATATGAAAAAACGGGGTGTTATTCCCATCACAGACCTTGCCCGTGTTTTTGCGTTGGCTGCGGGTGTCGATGCGCTGAACACACAGGACAGACTCGAGGCTGCCTGTAATGCGGGCGAGTGTAGTCAGAGCGGTAAAGCTGATTTGCTGGATGCCTATGAATTTATCAGCACGGTACGGCTGGAACATCAGGCTGCGCAGATTGAACGTGGTGAAGACGCCGATAACTTTGTCCCGCCAGAATTACTTTCATCACTTGAAAGGCGACACCTTAAAGACGCGTTTGAAGTTGTCAGAATCCTGCAGGACGCAATGGAGACGCGCTACCAGGCAGGGCAGCTTAAATAGTGTTTTTCCGAAAGTCTTCACCAGAAAAAATCCGTCGGTCGTTATTGACGCAGGTAAAAGAGAGCCCTTTCAAACAATTTCTGGAATCGCCTTTACCCGATCGTGATCAAAAAATAATTGATACAGAATTCCTGGCGCTGGATTTTGAAACAACCGGTCTGGATGAAAAAAATGACGCCATTCTTACGATGGGTTACACGGTCATCAAAAAGGGAAGAGTTCAGCTCAAACACAACGCACACCAGGTAATAAAAATAAATAAAGAAATACCTGAGAAAAGTATTGTGATTCATAAAATCACCCATGATCGTGTCGATCAGGGAGAGCACCTGCACACAGTGATGGAAAGTCTGTTAAAAAAAATTGCAGGCCGGGTATTACTGGTTCATTTTGCAAGGATAGAAAGAGGCTTCCTAAATGCCGCCTGTGAGCAGATTTATGGCCATAAAATCCCGGCGTACTATGTCGATACTTTTGAGATCGAAAGAAGACGATTGCAAAACATTCAACCAGAAGTTGCGCCAAACCTGTTAAGACTTTTTAATATCCGGGAACGTTACAGTTTGCCCCGCTACCACGCACACAGCGCACTGGAAGATGCGATTGCCACGGCGGAATTATTTCTTGCGCAAGCTACGCATGGCAGTAATTTGAATGCACCGGTTAAACAATATTTAATTTAGAGGCGACCTTAAGAAAGGGAATTATTTTATTTCGAAGCGGTTCGAGCTATAGCTTGTTTTGCAGATGTTGCGAAAGGCGTATTGAGAGGGCTGCCAGTGACAGTGCTGGGTTTGCAGCAGGAATGAAAGGCCAGACAGATGGGTCAGCGCAATACAGGTTGTCATAGGTTTCGAATTTTAAATCTGTATTGACGACGCCTGTGTCGTCACCACTCATGCGCAGGGTGCCACCGGCATGATGCACCGTTCCTTCATTGCCATAACCCATTCCTTCGTTTGCTGTAAATGGAACATTCAGTGATGACAAAATATTGTTGCGCATGTTTCTGGCTGCATCAAAATGCGGAACACCTGTGTCATTGGGTTTGACTTTGACGGACAGTTTTTCTCCGAGACCGTTGCTGCGAATAAAGTTATCATCGTCAAGAAAGCTGGAGAAAATAAACTTCATTTCGATCTGTGTCGGGTTGGGAGCGCGGAGCAAATCATCGTCTGCATTGCGCAGATGCCAGAAAGCCGGGTTGATCAAGACTTCGATGTTGAATGGGTGGTCATTAATAGTGACCTGTTTTTTGGACAGAAATATCTTGGCATGATGATCGGAACCGGCGAGCGCATTACTGTCAGGAATGTTGTATCGAGCAGAAAAGAATGCAGGGTGATCGGTCAGGCCGAGGCCTATTTTCTGGTTCGGGTCCTGTAGCTGGCTGTTTAACGCGATCTTCGGGCTTTCCAGTGAACCGGCGGCCAGTACAATTATTTTGCCGCGGTAACGACGCACTGTATTGCCTGCGATGTCCTGACAGATGACTTCAGTGATACTGGAATTGTCGGTTTCGATGCGGGTGACGAGGTGCCCCAGATTGATGGTCAGGTTGTCGCGGCCGGCCTGGCCGTGATACGCCAGTGAAGACAACAGCAGATCGGCCGTTGAAAAAACGCCGGTCGAACTTTGCAGTATGTTTTGCAGTTCTCCCGTCTCATCGATAAAAGGCTGATGTCGTGACCGTGGCGTGTCTTCCACTTTCCATTCCGGGAAATCAGCAGCCAGTTGGGTGACAAGGCCATCCTGAAACGGACCCAGACGTTTGCGTTTTCGCATCAGCGTTTCAGCCAGCTTATAACCACCGTTGTTGAAAAATGATCGAATCTCGGCTGGCCAGAAAGCCAGTTCCCATTCCCGCATGCGCGGAATCAGACCGGACCAGTAAACGGAACGCCCACCTAGACTCATATGCACGCCAGACAAAAATCCTGAGCCGGGTTCATTTTCGAAATGCCCGACCTTGTGATGGTTCGGTAGACGCGACCAGTCGCCGGGGAGGTTGGTGATATGCGTCGGAAATGTAAGTCCGCCAGCTTCAAGCACCAGAGTATTGACACCGGCATCGGCGAGCGAATCTGCCAGCGTGCCGCCACCGATACCAGAACCGATGACGATCACATCGTAGAGAATATCTTCACGAGTGTTACGCGGCACGGCTTCCTGAGCAAGTTTTGTACGCTCAAGATGAAAATTGTCATAGCCATGCCTGAAGCGGGGCACAATATGCGGAAACTGAATCTGGCTTTCGTCGAAAAACGCATCGCTGAGGGTCGCGACCGACAGATTGGCGCCAGTCATCCAGTATTCACCATTCAGCACAAATTTGAATTGCAAATTATCAGGCAGGCTCGGTTTGTCGAAATAAAAGTCCCAGCCATGATTTTGATAAATTCCGTACGTGTCTTTACTCCAGCCGTCAGCGTCATTTCGAATGGTGACGACATGACCGGGTGCAAACTGTGTTGTCTGTAACCGTATTCTGAACAGCGGTTTCGGTGCGGCGAGGAAGGCTCTTGGGGCGGACGGGATACGCTCTGGCTGCTCGCCGATAAAAACCTTTCCGCTGCCGCTGTGATAATGAAAGCTGGGTTCGGCCATGTGATCTCCTCCATGATTGCGGGTGATACGGCTGAACACGATATATATTGTTGCCGGGTTACTACTACGCAGATGCTGTAGAGACTACATGAAGTATAGAATCCGCAACAGGTTTTGCCAGTCAATGTAAACCCTTGCCGGGTTAATAGTAATGTTTCCAGTCCCTGGCAGCTTGAGCCAGGATTTCTTCTGGTGAAGCCTGTTGCAGCTCATTTAGGACTTGTAGCCCCAGATATTTCAATGCTGCCACAAGATTTTTTGCAACTTGTCTGTCGTCCAGGGCGGGTGCATGTGTTTGTTTACTGAGCTTTTGTCCCAGTTCGTTTTTAACGACGGGTAAATGGCAATAATCAGGCGTGGGGAAATCCAATAATTTTTGTAGATGAATTTGCCGTGGTGTGTTGTCGAGCAAGTCTTCCCCGCGAACCACCTCGGTAATTTTCTGCCAGGCATCATCGATGACAACAGCCAGTTGGTAGGCGAAAAAACCATCGGCGCGTTTGATTATAAAATCGCCGATTTCTGATTCCAGTTGCTGTCCGTATTCGCCAGTTCGTTTATCAAAAAAATCAATGCGTCTATTGTGAGTCAGTACGCGAATGGCAGATTTCTGGTCATGCTGTACTGTTTTATTTCTGCAAGACCCTGGATAAATCAGACCGAACTTGCCTGGTGTTGTGCTCGTTTTTAATTTTTTTCTTGAGCAAGTGCAACTGTAGGCAAAGTTGTTTTCAATGAGTTGTTTAATTGCTGCTTCGTAGACCTCATGCCGCCGGCTTTGATAAACAATTTCTCCATCCCAGTGCAATCCATGTGCTTCCAGACTGCGTAATATTTTATCGATGGCGCCGGGTTCTTCACGAGGTGGATCAAGATCCTCGATGCGTACCAGCCATTTTCCGTTTTTGCTTTTTGCCTGGAGATAACTGCCTACGGCTGCAACCAGTGAGCCGATATGTAATGGCCCCGTTGGTGAAGGTGCGAAGCGGCCGATATAGTCTTCGGTCATTTTATTTTTTTATGCTGGTTCAGAGAGCTAAAAGGCATGAACAAGCGGAAGAGCAGGGGAATAATAAATAAAGTCAAAACAGTTGAAACCAGTAACCCCCAGACAATGGCTGTCGCGACCGGCCCCCAGAGTAAGGATTTACCACCGAGCCCTGTGGCCAGCGAAAATAATCCGGCGATGGTGGTGAGTGAGGTAATTAAAATTGGCATGACGCGACGTCTCGCCGCATACAGGATGGCGTGCAAAACAGTCATGCCATTTTTCAGTCTGTCATTTGCCGCTGAAATTAAAACAATGGCGGCATTCACTGCGATACCAGCCAGAGCGACAACGCCATAAAGTGTAAACAGACTAAGCGGGTTGCCGGTAATTAACAGGCCGGTGACAACACCGGTAAAAGCCATCGGCACTGTCGCAAGAATCATCAAAGGCTGAAAATAACTTTTAAATTGCGTGCCCAGAATAGCGAACATTAATAGCAATCCAAAAATCATTAATTTTGCAATCGCATCCATGCTTTCCTGAATGTCATCCAGCTCACCTGCTGTGTCAAGATTAATGGTCGGGTAGCGGTTGCTGATTTTATCCCACTCAGCAAGTATTTTTTTATTAGCATTGACCGTGTCGGTTTTGTTTTTATCAATGTCGGCTTCGACGGTAATGGTGCGGCGGAAATTATAGTGACGAATGTTGCCGAGTCCCTTATCGAGTGATTGTTCAACCAGTGCAGTGAGTGGAATACTGCCGCCTTCAATGGGTAGACTAAAGTTGAGCGCTTGATCGATATTGCTCAGCGTGTTTTGCTGTGCCTGTATGCGGACTTCCACCTCTTCACCCTGATCCTGTAATTGGGCAACGATTTCACCATCAACCAGCAGGCGAATATTACGCATCACGGTGGCTGAATTTAGCCCGGCGCGGCGCAGTGCATCGGAATTTATTTTTAATGTCATTTCATTTAAACCGGGACTGTCGTCGTCGGAAATGTCATGCGTAAATCCGGTTGAGCGCATGATTATTTTGAGATCGTTTGCAGCAGCGCGGATGGTTTCAATATCATCACCGCGTACTTTAATGCTGATGGGTTTTGAGGTAGGTGGCCCACCTGCGAGTTTCAGGAAGAAAACTTTATTGGGTCCGCTGACTGATGTCACATCGGCGCGCATGGCTTCAATCATTTCTTCGACGGTACGCAAGTTTTCGGCTTTGGGTTTCAGGGCAATCATCACCTGGCCATAATGGCTGCCCTGAAAAGGCGCAATTTCTGTAAACATTTGTCCTGCATAGCTGACGATTTCACGCGCTTCACCTGGGCGTATATTTTTTCGTGCCAGTTTTTCTATCTGTAAAACTTTTTCCAGTGTGGTTTCCAATGGTGTGCCGTTGGGCATTTCAACATTGACATAAAAAATTCGCAGGGTGTCCGAAGCGAAAAAATCTGTTTTAACCAGAAAGCGTTTGATAACCGGGTGATTAAATAAATCAGGATTGATTTGTCCGGCAAAAGCGGCCGTCACAGCCAGTATGAAAAGCAGCAATAAACTGGTGAGCAGAAACTTTGGATAGTGCAACGCCTTGATCAGCAGGCGGGTATAGATGGTGCGGATTCTGTGCTGCCAGTGTTTGCGCCATCTGTGAATACGCGAAGGTTTGTCGAAGCGGACATTCGCAGCCATGATGTGTACTGGCAGCATCCAGTAAGCTTCTATCAAACTGATTGCCAGGGCGATGGTGACGACCATGGGAATCACCATCATGTATTTACCGAGAATCCCCGGCAGGAGCATCAGCGGCAAGAATGCTGCCATGGTGGTGAGGACAGCAGATGTAATCGGTGCGAAGACTTCTTTGAGTGCATCGATGGCGGCGTGCATGCTGTCCATGCCGCGTTGCAGACGGTAATAAATTCCTTCTACTACGACCACGGCATCATCGACCAGCATGCCGAGACTGATGACGACCCCGAGCAGGACGGAAATATTCAGCGTTTGACCCAGGATGCTCAAAACCCAGAATGTACCCGCGAGAATAAACGGGATACCGATTGAGGTCAGAAATGCAATCCGGAAACCGAGAAACAACCATGTAACCAGCAGCACCAGAAACAAACCCAATGCGGCATTGGTCTGCATGATGCGCAGCGCGCTGCGGGTAATTTCGGTCTGGTCGTCAGCCATGACGAGGGTGACGCCCGTTCCAACACGGTAGCGATTGCGCTCGTCAATATATTCATTGATGCGCTCAACCAGTTTCAGTGTATTGGCGCTTTCCTGTTTGGTGATGGCCAGCATGACCGCGGGTTGATTATTGTAGCGGACATAATGCGCAGGTTTTTGATGGTGGCGTTTGATCTGTGCAATATCCCGCAGGCGAATTTCACCCTGTGGTGCCATCAGTGGCAGTGCGGCGAGGTATTGCGGATCGGGATCAGTGCCGATCATGCGGATGGCCCACTTCTGACTGCCGACGTCGGCCGTACCGGCAGACAAATCGCGGTAATACAGTGCAACCGTGTCGCCCAGTTGTGCGGGAGAAATACCAATTGCCTCCAGTTTTGCAGGTTCAAATAATACCTGTAGCTCAGGTTCGTACAAAGCTGAATCCAGAATGCCATCGACACCCCGAATGCGCTCCAGATCTTTCTTGACGGTCTCGGCCTGTTTGCGCAGGTTTTCATCGGCGGCCTGGCCGGTCACCAGCACGGTGGCAGTCGGGTAGGCATTTGCCGTTGTAATTTCTGTGATGATCGGCGTTTCTGTGGCGTCGGGAAGTTCGTCTTCCTTGTTTTGAATTTCCCGGCGTAAATCAGTGACGCGTTTGTTGAATAGTTCCACGGGAATATCATTAAACCGAACCAGCACATTGGAAACGTGCTCGCGGCTGTTGCTGGAGACAAATTTAATATCAGAAATTTTTCGGATTGCATCTTCGAGCACATCAGTGACGCGCTTTTCAATATCAGCAGCGGTCATGCCCGGTGTGATCGTGGTGATATCGATCCAGTTGAAATTGATACTGGGATCCTGTTCGCGGGGCAGTTGCAGAAACGACAGGCTGCCGACGATCAATACCAGCAAAAAGACCAGGTTAGCGAGAACGTGGTTGGAAAAAAGGCGTTGCAGCATCAGGGAGAAAGTTTAACGAGATCGTTGTCTTTTAATGCGAAACGTCCGTCAATAATGATGGCTGCATCTGTGGGTAAATCAACCGGAGCCGGGTGACCGATCTGCGCATTTTTCAGCGTATGAAATTTTGCCTTGCCATCCTGGTAGAGAAAAAGACCTGTCTGGCCATCGCGTTGCACCAGAAAATCAGCAGGTAGATGCGGCTGTGGGGATTGCCAGTAGATTCGTCCGGCTGTCCCGGGCAGGGCGCTGTGCGCTGAAAAAACAAATCTTGCTTCACGGGTGCGGGCGGAGGTGTTGATCAGCGGTAGCATGGTTCTGAAATCAAGTGGCCAACTTTGCTGGTTGGCTCTTAGCTGTGGGTTTTTTATTTCGGCAAGTTTGTCTGCATCATCGGCGGGAAGATGCACCGAAACTTCGAGACGTTGGGTATCGAGTAACTGCAACAAAGCTGTGCCCGGCGTGGCCAGTTCACCCTCTGAGGCAAAACGTTTTGTAATGACGCCTGCAAATGGCGCAGAGACGATACAACGTTTGACCTGTAATTCAGCCTGCTTCCAGGCGACTTGCGCCTGTGTGTATTCTGTTTTGCGCTGGTTGAGTTGCTGGGCAGATAAATTGTTGGACTTCGCCAGCGAGCGCGCTCGCGCCAGTTCTTTTTCGGCCAGCGAAAGTGCTGCTTTGCTGTGACGAAGATTAAGCTGACTGTCGGCGCAGTCCAGCTCGACCAGCTTTTGCCCCGCCTGAACTTCGTCACCGACCTGTACCGCAATAGATTTTATTTCTGCCGCTATTTGCGCACTGATCTGACTGTCATTCAGGCTGATGACGGTTGCCGGTGCAGAATGCTCAGGGTAGATCAGCAACTCGGATAGTGATTTGCTGCTGACAGGAATGACAGTTTGTTCTTCTGCGATCAACTGGGTAGGGGTCAGGCAAAGAATAATGAGGAGTCGAGAGGTTATAGACATAATTTTTTTATTGTTCCTTGCGATGTGCTGACGTTGAATAATATAGTACGCGATCTGTACAAATATTACCCGTTTGATGAGGAGCTACATAATGAATTTACCCGGTCCAGGGAAAGCGTTTTTTCTTGCCATACTTTTACTGTCTCTGGCAACAGCCGCATCTGCTGAAAGCTTTCTGGAAATTGAAGATGCCTGGGTGCGCCAGCCACCACCAGGAGCCTCTGTCGCCGGCGCCTATCTGACGATTATTAATCCAACCAACGATGACTATTACATTACGGGTGTTCACAGTGACCGATTTGGCGCCATTGAATTGCATGAAACAGTTGAAGATAATGGCATGGGTAGAATGATTCATCATAACTACTACAGGATTCCCGCCAACAGCAAGTTCGAGGCAAAGCCAGGTAGCTATCACCTGATGCTTTTCCGTTGGGAAGCGCCGTTAAAAGAAGGTGAAAAAATAGAATTTAATTTGCAGCAGGGTAATGGTGATTCAGTGCCTTTTACTGCAATCGTAAAACGACCTTAAAACTGAAAAAATAATGACTGAATTAAAAGCACTTTTATTTGATGTGGATGGCACGCTGGCCGACACCGAACGTGACGGCCATCGTGTGGCTTTCAATCTCGCATTTGAAGAAGCAGGATTAAACTGGGACTGGACACCGGAATTATATGGCAAACTTTTACAGGTAACCGGCGGGAAAGAACGGATACGCCTTTATATTGAAAAATATCTGGAAGCGTTTTCTGCACCCAAAGATCTGACCGAATTTATTGCCAACCTGCACCAAAGCAAGACACGACATTATCTGGAATTATTGCAACGTGGAGAAATTCCACTTCGACCTGGCGTCGAGAGATTATTACAGGAAGCGCGTACAGCAGAATTAACCCTGGGGATTGCCACCACGACCACGCCAGACAATGTCACCTGGTTATTAAAATCCACTCTGGGCGAGGAATCGTTAAGCTGGTTTGATGTCATTGCAGCGGGTGATATCGTGCCAGCCAAAAAGCCTGCGCCGGATATTTTTGTGTATGCAATGGAAGAGCTGGGATTGTCGGCGGATGAATGCATCGCCTTTGAGGATTCAGGTAATGGCATCAAATCCTCTCAGGGTGCAGGATTGAAAACGATAATTACCGTTAATGATTACACCTATGATCATGATTTCTCAGGCGCTGTTCTGGTTCTGGACAAATTTGGAGAGCCAGACCAACCATCCACTGCTTTACAAGGGAAGCTAAATGGTAAAAACTGGCTCGACATTGAACAGATAAAAAAACTGGCGGGTTAATAACTGCCAACATTATTAAAACGAGAGGAGAATCGCAATGCATCCACGCCATATCCTGATACTCAGCACTTTTTTTCTGACACTTTTATCTACAAATGCACAAGCGGAGAATTATCCACCCGCACCTTCCGGGCCTTATACTGGCTCGGCCTCGACCCAACAAAAAAGCGTTACCAGAACACCACTTGATGTGCTCAAGGATGGTATTGCCCAGTTACAGGATTTTATCTCGAGCGGTGAAATTTATGATCAGGACAAATTTGACGCATTTGTGAATAATCAGGTCAAACCATTTTTTGATTTTGATGAAATGTCCAGATTGGTAGCGGGCCGTCACTACCAGGGTTTAAGTCCACAGAAACGTCAACAGTTTAAAGCCCGCCTGGAAGAAATGTTTTTGCTGGCATTTATGAAACAGGTTTCCCTGCACGCCGGGCCGCAACCCAGGGTTGATTTCTTGCGCCCACGCTTTCGCGGACCGGACGAAGTCGAAGCACTGGCCAGGGTATTATTCCCGAACGGTTCTGCGAAGCGTCTCGTGTTCCGTTTTCACAAAGGCAAAAAGGGCTGGAAAGTGTATGATGTTGCAGCAAATGGAACCAGTGCGGTACTTTATTACCGCAGACATTTCATGAATCAAGTCAGGCGTTATGGGCCTCAGGCTTTAGTCGAGTAATAACCTGTAAACTCTTTTGAAAAGGCGGGTATAAGATTCACCGCAAAGTTACTTTGCGGTGAATAAAAAGCTCAACAGCTAACTTTTGCTTATTGCTTTTACCTCGGCCAGAAAACTGCCTTTGGCTAGTTTTGTTTTCACTTCATCTCCTTTGTTCAAGGCGCCTGCGTCATGGATGATGTTTTTGCCGCGAGTCACAATTGCATAACCCCGATCCAGGGTCGCCAGAGGACTCACCATGTGCAAGGCGCGCGCGTTATTCTGAAGCTGATTTTTTTTGGCTTTTAGCTGATTGGAAATCGTATTGTGCAAACGTTGCGTTAATAATTTATAACGTGAACGTATCGCAACCAGTTTTGTGACGGGCGATTGTTTCTGGAGTCGGCTAGCATAGGAATCCAGCGCAGCTTTTTTGCTCAGCAGTAAATTTTTATTGACGAAAAACAACCGCTGTTTCAGTTCAATGATACGCCGTGATTGCTGTTGCAAAATTTGTGAAGGGTGCTGCTGATTTAACCTTTTCTCCAGCCAGTCAACCTGCTGCTGCTTGTCTCGAATCTGACGAAGTAGTAAATCTGAAAAATAGCGCTGGTATTGCAAAAACTGATTATAAAGATCATCCCCGTCTGGGCTGATTAATTCGGCCGCAGCTGAGGGCGTGGGTGCACGTAGGTCAGCAACAAAATCAGCTATGGAAAAGTCCACTTCATGCCCAACACCGCAGACGACTGGAACAGGACAGTCATAAACTGCGCGAGCAACAACTTCTTCATTAAATGCCCACAAGTCCTCCAGTGATCCGCCGCCGCGTGTGAGCAATAAAACATCACATTTCTTGGCTGTACACGCTTGCTCAAGAGCTGCTGCAATTTTTATTTCTGCGCCTTTTCCCTGTACTGGAACGGGATAAATCAATACTGGTAACGAAGGGTAACGGCGGTTTAAGACATTCAGCACATCACGAATTGCTGCACCACTTGGCGAGGTGATAACGCCAAGACGTTTTGGAAATTCAGGTAAAGGTTTTTTGTGCGCTTCGGAAAATAAGCCTTCTGCTTCAAGTTTTTGTTTTAAGGCTTCAAAAGCCTGCTGTAATGCACCTTCACCTGCCGGCTGCAGTTCTTCGACAATAAACTGGTAATCACCTCGAGGCGCATACAGGCTAACTTTTCCACGCGCCAGCACGCTTTGGCCCGCTTCTGGACGAAAGCGTAGTTTTAATGCACGGTTTTTGAAAAGTGCACAACGGATCTGTGCATCATCATCTTTGAGTGAAAAATAAAGATGACCGGAGGCAGGTTGAGCCAGGTTGGATATTTCTCCAGTAATCCAGATATTTGGGAGCCTGGTTTCAAGCAGGCCGCGAACAATCTGGTTCAGCTCATGGATGCTGTAAATCTTTTTATCCATGGATCATCTTATTGCGCAATTAAAAAAGCCGGGCCTTGCCCGGCTCAGTTCAGGGAGCCTTCTTAATATTATAGTTAGAGATTAAAAACGTGGGCCGGCGTTCTTTTGTGAAGTGGCCTGCATCTGCGCAGCCTTGCCTTGCATTTCTGCTTTCTTTGCCAGCTTGATGGCTTCTTCAGTCTTACCTTCTTTTGCCAGCTTTTCAGCTTTTTTGATCATCTTGCCAGTGTCACGCCATTCATACCCGACTGATTTTGCGGCTTTATTTGACGCTTTGGCCGCGCTGATTGCAGCCTCGGCACCGCCACCTGCTGCTTTGGATGTGTCACCTGTAGCACAGGCAGTCATGGAAAAGCCCAGCAGGGTGGTCGCAACAATAGTATGTAGTTTTTTCATTAAAAGTCCTCCAGTGGATGATGTTATGTCGATTAGGTGTTTATATAAACACTTCTTTCTACGACGGTGAATAGACAGGATTATTCCACAATCGGTCTGGAAATGACAGGCTGACAGTAAAAAACGGGGGTGTCGAAGAAAAGCGTAATCCTATACAATATCGTGCTTGTAGAAGTGAGAAAATCAGATCATGCGAATCGCCCAGGAAGCCCTGACTTTTGATGATGTCCTGCTAGTGCCTGCCCACTCGACTGTGTTGCCCCGGGACGTGAGTCTTCAATCAGCCCTTACCCGTGAAATTACCCTCAATATCCCGTTCCTATCTGCAGCGATGGACACGGTGACCGAAGCAAGGCTGGCGATTGCGATTGCCCAGGAAGGCGGGATGGGTATTGTGCATAAGAATCTGACGATTGCCCGGCAGGCTGAAGAAGTTCGCCGGGTTAAAAAGCACGAAAGCGGCGTTATTACCGAACCGCTAACTGTATCCCCAGATATCAGTGTTCGTGACGTGCTGGAGCTAACCCGTTCACACGGCTATTCGGGTTTGCCTGTTGTGGATGGTGAGAATCTGGTAGGGATTGTCACCAGCCGTGATATGCGGTTTACAACAGAACTGGATGCGCCAGTGACGACGGTGATGACACCGAAAGAACGTCTGGTGACTGTGCAGGAAGGCGCGGACAAAGATGAAGTGCAGGGGTTGCTGCACAAACACCGGATCGAAAAAGTGCTGGTCGTGAACGATGACTTTCAGTTACGCGGCATGATTACCGTTAAGGATATTCAAAAATCTTCCGATTTTCCCAACGCCTGTAAAGACAGCGAAGCCCGGTTGCGTGTCGGTGCGGCTGTTGGCACTGGCCATGGAACTGAGGAACGTGTTGATGCGCTGGTGCAGGCCGGGGTCGATGTCATCGTGGTCGATACGGCACACGGCCATTCGCAGGGCGTGCTGGATCGGGTCGCCTGGGTCAAGAAAACGTACCCGGAGGTGCAGGTTTTAGGTGGCAACATCGCCACGTCCGCCGCAGCACGCGCGCTGGTTGATGCCGGTGCAGATGGCGTGAAAGTCGGCATTGGCCCGGGTTCGATCTGTACCACAAGAATCGTGGCCGGTGTGGGCGTACCGCAGATTTCGGCGATCCACAATGTTGCTGAAGAACTAAAGAAAAGTGGCGTGCCATTGATTGCGGATGGCGGCATCCGCTATTCCGGCGACGCCGCTAAAGCGCTTGCGGCAGGCGCCTATTCCATCATGATCGGCAGCATGTTTGCCGGTACCGAAGAAGCGCCGGGCGAGGTCGAGCTCTATCAGGGCCGTTCCTATAAATCCTATCGCGGCATGGGCTCATTGGGCGCCATGGCGCAAGGTTCCAGCGACCGCTACTTTCAGGAATCAGAAAATGCGGTCGACAAGCTGGTGCCGGAAGGCATCGAAGGTCGCGTCCCTTATAAAGGCCCGCTATCAGCCATCATTCACCAGATGGTTGGTGGCATTCGTTCCAGCATGGGCTATGTCGGCTGCGGAAGTATTCAGGAAATGCGCACCAAAGCGGAGTTTGTGCGTGTGACATCAGCAGGCATGATAGAAAGTCACGTGCATGATGTCAGCATCACCAAAGAAGCACCGAACTATAGAACTGATTAGCATGACCCAAAACATTCATGCCGACCGAATCCTGATTCTGGATTTCGGTTCCCAGTACACACAACTCATCGCCCGCCGCGTGCGCGAGATTGGTGTCTATTGTGAAATCCTCCCCTGGGATGTGGAAGACAAAGGCATCATTGAATTTGCTCCCAAAGGCATCATCCTTTCGGGCGGGCCAGAGTCTGTTATGGCGGGCGATCCGCCACGCGCACCACAAGTTGTCTTTGACCTTGCTGTGCCGCTGCTGGGTATTTGCTACGGCATGCAGACGATGGCAGCCCAACTCGGGGGCGAAGTCGAAACCGCTGATCACCATGAATATGGCTACGCACAAGTGCGCGCCAGAGGTCATACTGAATTATTAACCGATATAGAAGACCACACCACAGCGGAAGGTTACGGCATGCTGGATGTGTGGATGTCGCATGGCGACCGGGTCTGTAATCTGCCGGATGGTTTTAAACTTATGTGCAGCACCGACAGCGCGCCGATAGCCGGAATCGCAGATGAATCACGTCATTATTATGGCCTGCAATTCCACCCTGAGGTGACGCACACAAAACAGGGCGGACGTATTCTTGAGCGCTTTGTAAAAAATATTTGTGGCTGTGAAGCGCTTTGGAAGGCGGACAATATCATCGAGGATAGCATCCAGCGAGTGCGTGAACAGGTGGGTGGTGATGAAGTGCTGCTGGGACTTTCTGGCGGCGTGGATTCTTCTGTAGTGGCCGCCATGTTGCATCGCGCAATCGGTGATCAACTCACCTGTGTATTTGTCGACAATGGTCTTTTGCGACTGCATGAAGGCGATCAGGTCATGGCCACTTTCGCGAGGCACATGGGTGTAAAAGTCATTCGTGTCGATGCTGAAAAACGTTTTCTGGATGCATTGAAAGATGAAACCGATCCTGAGAAAAAACGCAAAATAATCGGTAATTTATTTATCGAAATATTCGAAGAAGAATCAGCCAAATTAAGCAATGCAAAATGGCTGGCGCAGGGAACCATTTACCCGGATGTGATCGAATCAGCAGGTGGAAAAACCGGCAAGGCGCATGTCATCAAGTCGCACCATAATGTCGGCGGGTTGCCGGATTTTATGAAGCTGAAACTGGTCGAACCATTGCGGGAGCTTTTCAAAGACGAAGTGCGTAAAGTCGGTGTTGAACTTGGCCTGCCATCAGAAATGGTTTATCGGCATCCGTTCCCAGGACCAGGACTGGGTGTACGCATACTCGGCACAGTCAAAAAAGAATATGCCGACCTGTTGCGTCAGGCTGATGATATTTTTATTGAAGAATTACATCGGCACGATCTCTACGATAAAACCTCACAGGCTTTTGCGGTGTTCCTGCCCGTCAAATCAGTTGGCGTGATGGGGGATGGACGCCGTTACGATTATGTGATTGCACTGCGTGCCGTAGAGACAATCGACTTCATGACTGCCCGCTGGGCGCACTTGCCTTATGACTTTCTTGATCTGGTATCGCGTAGAATAATCAATGAGATAAATGGAATATCTCGAGTGACTTACGATATATCCGGCAAGCCGCCCGCCACCATTGAGTGGGAGTGACTGGGGTGGCCGGTTGCGGGCAAAGGCGGCGGCCCGCTTGATCAGTCGATGGCAAGAACCACTGGATTCACGTCTACTCAGCCGGGGACATCACGCTGAAGTGCCTGCACCGAAAACGGGG
>DTYI01000055.1 GCA_012961935.1 Thiotrichales bacterium
AAAAGGTAGTTCTGCAATGGGTCGCGCAACAGTGGGTGGCTATGGTGAGTTGCACTACAATAATCTTGATACACCGTCAGGCGACAAAAAAGAAATCGACTTTCACCGCTTCATACTCTTCGTAGGGTATGATTTTAGTGACAACATCCGCTTCTGGTCCGAGTTGGAACTCGAGCACTCGTTGAGCGGCGATGGCAAGCCGGGTGAAATTGAACTGGAGCAGGCTTATCTTGAGTTTGATATCAATGACTCGACGCAGGCAAAAGGTGGGTTGTTTCTGATTCCTGTCGGCATTATCAACGAGACGCACGAGCCGCCCACTTTCTATGGCGTGGAGCGTAATCCGGTGGAAAAAAACATCATTCCGGCCACTTGGTGGGAAGCGGGTGCCGCGTTGAGCGGTCAGATCGGCGCAACCGGGCTGAGCTATGACGTTGCCGTCACTTCAGGTCTTGAAGTTGATCCGGTTACCGTGAATATTCGCAAGGGTCGCCAGAAAGTCGCCGAGGCCAAAGCCGAGAATCTGGCTTACACCGGCCGTATAAAATACACCGGCATGCCGGGTCTGGAAATCGCTGGTACCGTGCAGTACCAGGACGATATCTCCCAGGCAGACAATGACGGTCTGGACGAGGCGGTTCTGTATTCCACCCACGTGGCTCTGAACAAGGCCGGTTTCGGCCTGCGTGCACTGTATGCAGCCTGGGATATTTCCGGCCCCGCCGCAGAAACAGCCGGCAAGGATAAGCAAGATGGTTACTACGTCGAGGCCAGTTACAAGTTCACGCCGAAGGTAGGCATCTTTGCTCGGCATAATGGCTGGAGTAATGACAGCGTGAAAGACAAGGAACAGACCGACGTCGGTATCAACTGGTGGCCGCATAAAGATGTCGTCATCAAGGCCGATTACCAGAGCCAGAATGCAGATGCCGGTGACGCTGATGGTTTCAATCTAGGTATCGGCTATCAGTTCTGATTCATCTTCCCCCGGATGAATGGTTCAGGGGCAGTGATTTTTTGCACCCGTGTTTTAATCGATTTTCCGATAGATTGTAATGAGCTTAAAATATCCCAGAATGGAGAATATTTAAGGTGCAATCCTTGCGGAATATCGCAGTGACCGACCCTTACATGCACAATGGTGTTTTCAAAACACTGCATGAAGTGGTTGATTTTTATAACACCCGAGATGTAAAAAGCTGGCCTGCACCTGAGGTTGCTGATAATGTCAATCAGGATGAGCTGGGTGATCTGGGTTTGACGGATGAAGAGGTTAATGACCTGGTTGCTTTTCTTGAAACACTGACTGATGGTTATGAATTACCCGAATAAAGTGGCACAAAAAATAATCTGGCCAGGCTTTTTTTGCCTGGCTATTTTATTGTGTGCTTCACAGCCCGCTTTTTCTAAAGGCGTTTATAAAACCAATGAACAATTCCTGCAGGAAATATTTCATGAAGGGATCATTCCTGAAACGCAGGTTATATGGTTAAGCGGCGACCTGAAAGATGAGATTAAAAATATTCTTGGTCACCCATACGACAAGTTGCGAGTAAAATACTGGCAGAAAAAAAATCGGACCGCATGGGTGCTGGAAGAAATAGGTAAGGAAAAACCGATCACTGTTGGCTTCGTCGTTAACGATAATGAACTGGAGAATGTTGAAGTACTGGCTTTTCGTGAAAGTCGTGGTTGGGAAATCAAACATCCTTTTTTTACGCGCCAGTTTAAAGGTGTAGCGTTGAAAAATAAAAGCGGCCTCAATAAAAATATCGATGGCATTACTGGTGCAACGTTATCTGTTTCTGCCATGACGCGTTTGTCACAAATGGCGCTTTATCTGCACCAGCATGTCACCGCGCAGTAATCCAAAGGCGCATCGTCGGCGT
>DTYI01000056.1 GCA_012961935.1 Thiotrichales bacterium
CGTATCTGGTGCGTAGTCTGGACAAGGCTAAATCCTTATCAATCCGCGAAGAGCATACATAAGCGTTATAACTATTGAGAGTATTGAGATGTATTTTGGTGCTAATACCATAGACCCTGCTATCATGCGACTCACAACTATGCTAGAGACTATGATTAGAAAGAGTGATGTTATAAAATAGCTTGAAGCTAAGAAATCGATTCTTACTCTCTGAGCTGTTGGAAACGTTACGGCCATGCCCGCTACCGACTCAATAAGCTCAATCACTACAACACCAGCAATAGCAAAAGCCATAACCGCGAGAACAAGCACCGTCTTATACTCTGCTAATCTATGTCTACGCAACTCATCCATTCGCACAATTTGTTCTACATATCGTTCAGCAGCTTCAAGTACATTCTCAACTCTGCCCCCACTAACCATAGCTATAATCACGGCATTCATTATCGCTCTCACTTCGCGCGGGACTACACCAAACACTTTTCTAAATGCCTCAGCAGGATCTTCACCCAACTTAATTAAGAGCACAAACCTTTCTATGTACGTAGCTAAAGGAGGTCTGATGATCTTTAACGTGCTCTCCAGCGCGTGTAGTATTGTAGCACCAGTCCTAACATAGGAGGCTAGTAACGGTATGAATTCAAGAAGTTGCTTCCGCAATGCAGTCTGCTCAATATAGATAGCTCGTAAGTATAGGTATAGACCCATAGCTATTCCAGAAACTCCGAAACCAAGAACTAGGTACGCATCTGGCGTTTGAAATATCGGTATGGGAAACCTGTATATAGGGGTAATAAAGAGCCCCACTCTAACATTACCTAAACCTTTCACATACTCTATTCCGAAAAATTTAAATAGTGTTGGTATTGCATAGCACGGCACTATGAGAGCTAATACCATGGCTATCGAGAAGGGCAGTAATACTCTTCGCCATTTCATATGTTAAACCCTCAGCTTGGACACCATGGTATCTACGATGATGAGTATCGTTATCGATGCTATGGGAATCAAGATGAATATCGTAAGGAACATAAGGGCTTCAAATGGCAGCATCGGTATTGGGTAAAGGAGAAAGAGAACAGCTATCGAACCTAAGACCACCGGGACGAGTAATGCAAATGCTAGGTACATCTCCATCATAATACCTATATCGTTCACAGTCTTCTCAACAAGAATTCCGTACCTATCTATATAGCCAGCCATTATCGAATTCACGATAGTTGCTGGGTCACCGCCAACACGTGCAACGGAAGCGAGGCCTACGAGTAGCTCCTTCATGGAGGGCGATGGGGTTATGTAGGATACTCTATGAAGCGCTTCATCTATGGGTATACCTATACGAATCAACGAGTTTACCATCCGAACCTGTTACTTTGTGGCCAGCTGCACTCGCCAATTGCGCCAGTCCACCCATGAATGTACCCGCGATACCTAAAATATGTAGATGCATCGTATCGGTCACAAACCAATCTCATCTGAACTCATGCGCATGAACTGCTGCCACACTGCATCCGGCTGCCAGAAATCAAAAATCGGGGATCTAGCTTCCTCCTCTGCATATCCCTTGACCCGTTTTAAATAACAAAACATGAAAGCAGACACCCGGTAATTCATGGCGCAATGGACCCAGACTTTCTCGCCTTCCAGCATATCCATAAGCTGAATGAAATACCGTAGATGTGTCGCTGTTGGCACATCAAAAGGTACCGGAATGTGGAAATATGACATGCCCGACTGAGTAACTAGATGACCTTCTTCCCGAATTGCACCTTCTGAATCGTGCATCGCAAGGTTGACGACTGAGGTAAACCCGGCAGCTGCAATTATTTTGAACTCATCGCTGCCGGGCTGCCCCGATGTCGCAATTCGATCGGAAATCCTGGCGTAATTAAAAACAGCCTCTACGTCATTCATCGGTAAAGATCAGCGCTATTCTTCCAGTCCTTCAAGCGCTTCCAGCTCTTTACGCAGCGCATCATCATCTGCTGCTGCATCATCATCCAGGTGGCCATTGGCAATCAGGCTTTTGCGGCGTTGAAGATAGACTTCCCGCATCTGCTCATAATCATCATAAATACCCAGGCCCGCACTCTCTTCAAGCTTGAGCACGCTATTTCGGGCACTAACAAGCTCAATTGCATATAGGCCCCAACGGACTTCATCATCATCAATATAGCTTTGAGGCCGCATAGCCAAATCAACAAGAAACCCGCCACTGTCTCTGACACTGCTGGGGCCCAATAGTGGCAACATCAGATATGGCCCGGATGGCACTCCCCAGACACCCAGTGTCTGACCAAAATCTTCGTTGTGTTTTTCCAGACCTGTGCTCGATGCGACATCAAAAAACCCTGCAATACCAAAGGTGGAGTTCATTAAAAAACGGATGCTGTCACCTCCAGCTGCTTTGAATTTTCCCTGCAGGAGATTGTTCAAGCTGTTGGGCACATCCCCAAGGTTAGAGAAAAAATTGCTGATGCCCCGCTCGACAAAATCCGGTAACACCCAACGATAACCTTTTGCTGCAGGTTTGAGCACCGCTTTATCCAGACCAGCGTTAAATTTGAACATGGCACGGTTGTAACCCTGCCAGGGGTCTTCCGCCACGCGCTGTTCAACTGGAACACTGACGCAACCACCCAGCAACAAAGCAGACAAAATTATTCCCTTGAAAAACAAACTGACTAATTTCATTTTCATTATCCTTAAGCTGACGGCTTCATCACAGGGATGGCCTGAATAGCCCCTAGCGTCCTCTCTGTGCCGCAATTCTTAACCGTAACGCATTCAGCTTGATAAAGCCTTCCGCATCCTGTTGATTATAGGCGCCCGCATCATCTTCGAATGTTGCAATGCTTTCGTCAAACAGACTATCAGTCTCTGATTTACGGCCAACGACGGTTGCGCTACCTTTGTAAAGCTTCACCCGCACCACACCGTTGACGACCTGCTGCGACTGATCAATCATGGTTTGCAGCATCTCCCGTTCCGGACTCCACCAGTAGCCGTTGTAAACCAGCTTGGCATATCGCGGCATCAACTCATCTTTTAAATGTGCCGCCTCGCGATCCAGTGTGATCGATTCCATCGCCCGGTGCGCCTTGAGTAAAATCGTACCACCCGGGGTTTCATAACAACCGCGCGACTTCATGCCGACATAGCGATTCTCCACCATATCCAGTCGGCCGATGCCGTTATCACCACCGAGCTTGTTTAAGGTTTCCAACACGGTAGCTGGCGACATAGCCTTGCCATCAATTGCAACCACATCGCCCTTTTCAAAACTCAGTTCGATATACGTTGGTTGATCCGGCGCGGATTCAGGTGACACCGACCAGCGCCACATCTCATCATCCGCCTCTGCCCAGGGATCTTCCAGCAGGCCACCTTCATAGGAGATGTGCAGCAAATTGGCGTCCATGGAATACGGCGATTTTTTACCGCGTTTCATCTCCACTGGAATCTGATGTTTTTCTGCATAGGCCAGCAGCGTTTCACGCGAAGTCAGATCCCACTCACGCCACGGCGCGATAATTTTCACACCCGGTTTCAGCGCATAAGCACCCAGTTCAAATCGAACCTGGTCATTTCCCTTGCCGGTTGCGCCGTGCGAAATGGCATCAGCACCGGTTTCATTCGCAATTTCTACCAGACGTTTCGCAATCAGCGGACGGGCAATCGACGTGCCGAGTAAATACTCACCTTCATAAATCGCATTGGCGCGGAACATGGGGAAAACATAATCCCGTACAAATTCCTCACGCAAGTCTTCGATATAGATTTCCTTGATCCCCAAAGCTTTTGCTTTTTCGCGCGCCGGCTCAACCTCCTCACCCTGACCGATATCAGCCGTAAAAGTCACCACTTCGCACTGGTAGGTATCCTGCAACCATTTCGCAATGACTGCCGTATCAAGCCCACCCGAGTAGGCCAACACCACTTTGTTCACAGATTGGTCTGACATTGAAAATCTCTACGTAAAGACTAAAGGCGGGGATTATAGCGGAAACCTGGCTTTGAGGAGAGTCCCAGGGGTAATCTGGACTTGATCATGCAACGCATCTGCCTATTTAGTTTGCAATCTCAGCGCACGCCGCAATGCTTTGTTAGATAAACCATACCCCTGGGCAACGGCTTTCAAAATGTTGCCGATATTACTTTCCAGGTTGATATTCAAACGAAAAAGTCTCCCTTTTAGAACGTTCGGGTTTTTTCCTAGCAGAGAAAGCGTTGCGACCAGATCATTGTTTGTTGTGTTATTCAGTTTCAGTGTCAGTTCGGTGTAGTGAAATTCCGTCAGCGCCTGGAGTAGGAGATCAATATCGTCGGCCCTGCCAGCCAGTAATTTTGATGCCGTTTCTGATTTGAAATAAAGTATGCCGGGTCTGTTAGCTGAAAGCTTGCCATTTTGAATCGAGACGAGTCCGTCATCAAAAATGACTGGAATACGACCATCAAGACGGCCATTTCCTGCGAGTCCTTCTACTTTAATTATTTCGAACAGTTTTGCGAGATCAAGGTCAGCCACATGGATGAGCATATCGTTCCGACTGGAAGATAGGTCAATTTGTGTTGGCCCTAATGATAGCGTTCCGCCAAGCATATTGAGGCGAGCTTTGTCGATAGCGATTTGCGGTGACTCTTTTTCCTGTATTTGATAAGTGACTTCTATGTCTTCCATTGAGACGCCGAAGTCAATGCGTTGAATGCTGATTTTTTGCTTTGCTGGACTTTTAGGCGACAGCAGATCAGTCAACTCCAACGCAGCAGACAGTCCGGTGATACTGGCTCCACTTTGGACGAAAGATAGATCCTGCAAATCAAACATACCACTGCTGCTAATGCCTTGCTTCGACCAGTTAAAATGGCTGCTGACACTGGCCTTACCGCTAACACGCTCCATTACTGCAAGGTCGGGAAAGAGTGCGGAGGGTTGCAGCGCACCAGGTGAAAAATCCAGTGGACCAATAACCATGTTTAATTTTCCTGAGCCGCTATCCAGCCCGTGCACAACTGTTGCTTTTAAACTTTTTGTACCGGGTATGCCGCCACTGGCATTGACAATTAACTGCTTGCGTTTGAGCTTTGCATTGCCGGAAAGACTAAGCGGTGCAAAGTAAGGTTTAGCCGCCAGATGCTGTAGACGAGCGACTTTGAAATCTGCCAGTTTACCACTGCTGACACCGAGACGTATTGTCGTTGCAATTTTATCCAGCTGTATTTGATATTGTGGCAAGGTTATGACTGCTGCATTAATTATGCTCTTGCCTTCATAAGGTTTGTCGCCTTCCTTCCCACCATTAAGTCTTATTTTTCCAGGACGAATTTTCAACTTTAATGCTGGCGCATCAGAACGGTTCACACGCAATGTAAAACTGTTGGGTCGAACGGTAATGTTATGTTTGAATGCAAAGCCCTGTACTGTCGGAGAGAGTTTAATATCAGCGTTAATGAGACGTAAAGTCAGAGGACCTTCTAGTCGAACTGACTCGACAGGTGTTATCTTTCCAAATGATATTCGTCCCTGCTTGCGTAGTGAAAATTGCCATGCATCGTTATTAAATTTAAATTGAAATGGTAATTTAGTTTTCATTCGACGAGCATCAAGCAGGTCAAAACGAAACCGCTTTGCCTCTGCTGTTAGATCAAGTTCACCTGCCCATTCATCAGCCGTGCCCTGAATACTTCCAGCCAAACCCAGGTGATTAAATATGTTCCCGGCGTAATTAATTCCAGATGAATTGACGACAATATTGCTGAGCTTAAATGTTGTCAGCCGATTCTCCGGGTTGAGTGTGGCTTCGGCCAATGTGCTGATGTTTGCCTGTGCTTTATCGGTGCTAATCGAAAAGTTAGTTGTCAAGTTTAATTCAATTCCATCTGCAATTTTATTGTGTTTAACGCCGGCCGTGTTCTCACCTTTACTGGTCACGCGCAGTTGCGAATCCTGCTTTAAGTTCGCGGCCAGCTCTGTTGGCAACCCAAGATTTTTCAGCCAGTCAAGATTCAGGCCGGTGGCTTCGAACATGCTGGCTTCTGTCAGTATCAGTTTTCCTATCCCATCCGTTAACCTGGCAGTGAATGTAATATTTCCATTCATATCAGTTATTTTCTGCGTATAACCAAGCCCGTTCAAACTGAGCTCAGCATCACCCTTTAATGTGCTGCGTTGCAGCCAGTTATTTTTTATTTTATTCAGAACAGGTATTTGTCCATCAACCCGAATCTTCGCGGCAACAAATCCTGTGCTCGGTTGAGGCAGGCCAGACAAACTCCAGACACTACTTGCAGCACTGACTTTTATTGTGGCATTAACAGCGAGCAAAGGTTGTTGCAAATAGTCCTGTAAAGTTGCATTAAAAGATAATGCGGGTTCATTATCGATAGCCAACAAATCGCCTGTTATCTTTGCGTCCCTGGCATCCATTTCCAGAGTAAAGCTAGCCTGTTCAAACGCCCCGTTTTGTAATCCTGTATCCAGCAAACTGATATCGGATAAAATAAATTCAGCCGTAATTTTCTCTGGCTTATTATCGATCAGGCTGAAGAAACTGTTACCTTTAATTCCTGAAATATTGATACCCGTTAAACTGATTGCGCCCTCTGACACATTCAGCATTCCTGATAATTTTCCACTGGCATCCAGCGTCGCATCGGAATTGCCTTTGGCGTGACCTTGTGTAGCGTCAGTCTCAAAAATCATCGCTATCAACTTTTCGCCTGATGATCCCTGTTTTATGTTGCCATCCAGGTTGATCGCAAAATCACCAAACGATGTATGCAGATCGAGTTTTGTATCAATGAGTGAAACTTGCGGAATTTTATTTCTGCCAGAGTCGCCTTTATCCTCGATTAGTTTTTGCAGTGATCCGAGCGGGGGTTTTTCTCCACTCAGATCCAGCGACAATTGCAGGCCTCTAATCTCGATCGTTCGAAGCTCACCCTTCAAGATATCCTGCAACGTCCAGCCGACACGAATTTCTTCAGAACGTAATTCGTTTGTTGTGCCTAAGGAAAGATCTCTTAAGACCAATCCATTTAAAGATATTTGTTCAACAGCAAAAGAATGTGGAACACCCAGCTGCGTCAATTGACTATCAAGCAGCGAATCCAGTATGGGTTGACGAAATAAATATAAGCAGAATCCGGCCAGGAATAACAACCCAACCAGTGCTTTCAAAAAAGTGGGAAGATGTTTGCCCATCGACTCCGGTTTTCACTGCGCGAAACTATTGTCCCCAGTTTAACGCAGAGCCCAACAAGGGCCTAGCCCGCATGCGACACGAAGAGATTATTATTTAATAGCAAACGTTTAAACAAATTCCTGGTTTTCAGTCCAAGGTGGGGTCCAGGCTTTTTCGAGTATTTTAAACCTGCTACCCATGCCAGGATTCATCCCCTGCATACCACCTATTCCCAGGCCGGAATACATACCACTTATTCCAGCTGGCTTCCAGAGCCAGCCCACACTCAGGACAGAGCGCAGAAACCCCTGAACATTAGGGCGCTCGCTCACGAGCACCCCAATGCCTTTTCCCAAGTAGCGCTTAGTAGTATCCGGACATTCCTGACATGCCGCCCATGCCATCCATTCCTGACATGCCGCTCATACCACCCATGCCGGACATTCCTGACATTCCTGACATTCCTGACATGCCGCTAGGTTGCCAAACCCACTGGCCCCCACTCCCACTCATGCCACTCATTCCGCCCATGCCTGACATTCCTGACATTCCAGACATGCCGCCCATGCCGCGCTGGCCATACATACCTGACATTCCTGACATGCCGCCCATGCCACTCATTCCTGACATGCCGCTCATGCCGGTCTGGGGATAGAAGTACATCTGACCTTGTGGCGTGATCATGAAGTAACCGCTCATGCCGGACATTCCAGACATCCCACCCATGCCAGACATTCCGGACATGCCGCCCATGCCACGCTGGCCATACATACCGGACATGCCAGACATGCCGCCCATGCCGCGCTGGCCGTACATACCGGACATGCCGCCCATGCCCGACATTCCAGACATGCCGCCCATGCCTGACATTCCTGACATTCCTGACATGCCGCTCTGATTACCCCAGCCAGCTGACGCGGTACCCATCGCCAGGCTAACAGCCAGCGCCATTCCAGTAAGAGCTATTTTCTTAAACATTCGCTTTTTCATTGATTACATCCTCATATATTGGTAGTGAGTAATAAATCAGGGCAGACACCCCTCACACCGAGCCTCACCAAATACTCGGCGGTTAGTACTCACTGAACCCAGGGCCGACCAAAAGATGGTTCGCCATAAGTCAGCAAGAATAACTATGGATTGATTCCAGGAGAACAGGGTCATCGTTATTGTCAGGCTTAGCTTCTGTTAGCTCTGCCGATCCTACTCAAACTCCCCATATGGCTCCTACGCTCTTCTTTTAATCTGCTTAAAATTTACAAACTAAACTGTGACGTAGGTAAGGTTAAGCAATTCCAATGCCAGCTATGTGGGATTAAGCTAAATTTTTGTTTTTAATGGATATTTACCAGTACTCTGTGAGAATGCCTGTACTTCAGAATGTTTTACCTGCCTTTTTGACAGGTTGCCTCGACATAGCCTTCTAGTTCCCTGCCAAGTTGGCAGAAATGTGTCCTGGTGTTTCAGGGAACGGCTATCAAACGGCCATCCACAGAGTCGATAACCAGTTGACTCAGCAAATTATACGGTGCTTTGTCTTTCACAATGCTGACCAGATATAGACGGTTTACCTGACGAATTTTACCGATACGTGCAGCTGTTCCAGTAAAACCATCCAGCCAGGCCTGAGCGATTACACGCGCCTCGGCCCATCGATCGACTGGTAGAGAAACCTTGTCTCCTGCCTTCAGGAGAAATTCGTCAGACAGGCAGCTCCCCAACGTTATTCTGGACTCTGCTGGTTGCTTTTCAGGGATGGTTTGGGGTTGTTTTTCTGCGGTAGTGATTGGATACAACAACAAGTTACCAGCCTCATCCCGTGAAGTACGCCACCCGCGCGCCCCGAGCATTTTCTCCAGTAAATCCAGATCACCGATAGCTGACTTCCTGGGAGCCGGAGTGAATTCAGCAGGCTCTTTGGTCTTTAGGCCCGGCGGATAAAGCAATAAATTTCCATTCTCATCCTGACCTGTGCCCCAGCCTTTTTCTGCTAATGCCTTTTGCAGGGCATCGAGATTGGTCGAATCAATTTTCTGGCCTACAGGTGAATCTGGTGTCTGTACCGTTCCACTCGTTCCCGGGAATAACAGTAAATTGCCTTTATCGTCACGTTCAACGCGCCAACCACGCTGCCGGGCCACTTCGCCCAGGCGATCCATACCACCTTCCTCGGTAATAAATATTTTTTCAGGCTGATTCGAATTCTCGGAGTCAGCCTGCACCATATTTATAGAAAAAATAAAACAGAAAAATAGTGCCAAGCCCAGATTGAATACCCGCATGAAAAATAACCCCCGGTCTTTGGATGAAGAGCGCTTTCGCTCAAATATTCAGGGATACAATAAACATGCCATTTGCACTTAAACACCAGGAAAGTCTTCGGCTCATGGTCGTAAGGCTATGTTTTAAAAAGACTTGGGGTGCTGGAATCTACGTCGAAGTTAAAGGTCTAAAGACTAATAATGGAATTCAGTGAAAACCCCAAGCTATCCATCGTGGTTTTGTCTGTCAATCTGACAGGGCTTCTTTCTCTGTTTGCTTGGCCAGACCATATTTTTGAATCAGACGATAAATATTGCGCTCACTGATGCCCATCACCCCTGCCACCTTGCCGCGATGGCCGGAGTATTTTTCCAACAGACTTTGTAGATAGTGTTTTTCCACTTGTTCAAGCGTTGGTTCCTTCTCAAACTGTAACTGGGTACCCAGGTCACCTGGCTGCTGATCCGTCTCACAAATAGCGAGATGTTCTGGTCGAATCTCGCCGTGACCTCTGGAAAGAATGATCGCACGCTCAACCACATTCCGTAACTCACGAACATTACCGGGCCAATCGTATGCCACCAGATGGCGCATCGCAGCTTTGTTGATTCGTTTTGATATACGCCGCGAAAAATTATGGGTCTGAACAAAATGGTCGGCCAGATCCTGGATATCCTCACGCCGCTCCCGCAGCGGTGGCACGGGAATGGTAAAGGCATTTAGTCGATAATAAAGATCCTGACGAAATGTTCCGTCTCGCACCATCGCTTCAAGATCCCGGTTAGTCGCGGCCACGATGCGCACATCGGAGGGTAAATCCCGGGTACCCCCGACACGCCGGAAGCGCCCCGTTTCCAGCACACGTAATAGCTTGGCCTGGATCGCAGGCCCGATCTCTCCGATCTCATCCAGAAAAAGCGTGCCTTTTTCAGCTGCGTCAATCAGGCCTTTTTTCTTTCGGTCAGCGCCAGTGAAAGCGCCACGCTCATGACCGAATAGTTCCGACTCGAACAGGTTTTCCTGAATCGTGCAACAGTCCAGCGCAACAAAATGACACTCGACACGGTCACTGAGGTCGTGCAATTCATGGGCCACCAGTTCCTTGCCGACACCACTCTCACCGTTGATGAGCACAGTCATCTCACTTGGCGCGACGGCATCAAGCAATTGCTTTACTTCCCCCAGTGCAGGACTACTTCCAACCAGCAGTTTGTGACGCTTCCCTCGCAACTGATTTTTGCAGAACTGATAGTTCTGACGCAGCGTTTCATTATCCAGCACCCTTTTGATAACCACTTCCAGCTCGTCTGGGTTAACCGGCTTGGAAAGATAATCCGAGGCCCCGGCCCGCACTGCATCGACTGCCTGCGGAACACTGCCATAAGCTGTCAGGATAATAACCGGGCAACGCGGTAATAGTTCAGGTATCAGCTCATTACCACTCGCATCGGGCAAGCGTCCATCCAGGAAAATCAAATCCGGGTCATTGGATTCCAGATAAGCCTGCGCCGCTTTCCAGCTCAATGCGCCGTCAACGTGATAGCCCATCTCCTGCATTTGCTGCACCAGCAAGGTATTTAAAACCTGGTCGTCTTCGATAATCAGTATTGATTTTTTCACGGTTTTTTACTCCGATGGTTTTCCCGTTTCATCCTGATTTTCCCCACTATTCCCTGCCTCTGGCAGAATGACTTTGAAAGTCGCGCCTTTGGGAAGAACATCTTCAACTTCGATCCGCCCTTTATGGCGCTGTACGATGGACTGGCAGATTGTCAGCCCCAGTCCGGTACCATGCACGCCATCAGCCCGATGACTGAAAAATGGATCAAAAATATACGCCTTATGTTCAGCAGCAATCCCCACGCCATTGTCCGTGAAAGAAATACTAACCTCACCATCACTGAGCCGCGATTCGATTTTCAACTTGCCGCTGTTCAACATCGCATGGTGGGCATTTTGAATCAGGTTTAAAATTAACATACGGATGTCACTCTCGGCTGCCAGCACGCGTGGCTGTGTAACATCCAGGTCCAGCTCCAGATCAATACCAAGCTGCTCACCTTCGTAGCGCAATAGAGAAGCCGTTTCCTCAATAGCCTTATTCACATCTACCAATTGAAGATGCTCCCCTGACAGTGCAGACAGTTTCAGCAGGCGCTCGGTGATATCGATGCATTTATCGATTTCTCCATCCACCAGATGAAGGTATTTTCCAATCTGAACCGCATCCAGTTTATCTTCTTCCAGCTTGTGCAGAGTCGATTTGAGCGCCAGCCGAATCGAGGAAAGTGGATTGCGAATTTCATGTCCCACGCCTGCCGCCAGCTGACCCAACGCAGACAATTTCTGTTCCTGAGAAAAAAGGATGTCGCGCATCAGATCGCGAATAGATTCGACAACGAAATGCCGCTGCTTACCATTCAACTCTACATTCAACGGAGCGGCGAATACCTGAACCCGCTCATGCGATCCATCGCTGGCCGTAAAATCCTGCATGGTTTTAATGGAGGTCTTACCCTGCCCCAGTAATTCATATACCGTGCAGGTAATTAATGTAGGAGGGCAAGGCGCATCCCGGTTATGGCTCATTCGATAGCAGGGTTGATTGACACTTTTATCCGGTGACAGTTTAAGTAATTGCCGGTAGGCATGATTTGCATTCACGACAGAAAACGACTCATCAATCACGCGTATGCCGTCAGGAATGGCGTCGATCAACGCTTGCAAATATGTTTCCTTTTCCAGAAGTTGATCCAGGCTATTTTGCAAACGACTTGCCATCGTATTAAAGCGCTCACCCAGTCCTGAAAACTCATCTTTTCCGATAAGTTCGGCACGTGCCGCCAGGTCTCCCTGGGAAAGTGCTTCACTCACCTCAGCAAGATGCTTCACTGGCGCGATCACATTGCGACGCATAAACCACCACATCGACAGGACAGCCGATAACAAAACGGCAAGTCCCGCCGCCACCAGGCCCAGCAACCCCGACCGCGCCTTCTCAGTGATGGATGCGGCATCGTAGTCAACGACAAAAATACCATTCACAGGATTGTCCTCAACCGTACCATGACAGGATTTACAGGCTGCACGGTTACGTACAGGATGGACAGATCGCAAGATTTTCCTGCCATCAGGCTCGGTTAAAAAATGCGTCGTGGCTTCCGCCTGGCGCAGATCACCATCACAATTCGGACACAACTTCGCCAGCGCTGGCTCGAATAAGACACCAAGCCCCTTCTGTTCAGCACTAAAGCGCACCTCTCCATCTGGATTTAAAACGGCTACATCGACAACACCCTGCTGGGCACCCAGACGATCCAGAATCTCCTGCAAACCTGGCAGGTCACGTTTGAGCATAGCGTTCTCCAGAGAAGCCTGGAGCAGCATATTCACCTGGCGGGAAGCCTGGCTGCGCTCTTTTTGCAACTGCATCTGATAGTTATTGTAAAACAGCAGCAGTAAAAGCGTTGAAGTCAGAACTGAAACCAGCAACAGCACCAGGGTTAGCTTTCGGTTTAAACCACCCACTGAGGTGAGCATATTGGACAGAGCTCCTGATTTCTTTGTGTGTGTAACCACAATGCTTGTATCACAACGCATGATCGTTAAACAAGCTGGTTAATCAGGCCATCATATGAAAATATTTCCGGACTGACAATTTGTCAGCTTTAAGAAATACAAAGAACAGTACGCGCTGGCCTGTCTATTACAAGGGTGTAGCGGCTGAGCGACTTAACCAGTTATGAGACATGCATATTTCATAATCAATAATTCAATGGGTTAGCCAACACAATTTTATTTTCTGCCATTCTGGCATGAAAAACCCGCGTTTTTTTGCATCACCGCCCTGAGCAAAAACACAAACGTCTTTCCAATCAATAAGTTAAGCATTAATTATGTAAACTGGCACACGTTTTGCTGTGTGTAGCGGACA
>DTYI01000057.1 GCA_012961935.1 Thiotrichales bacterium
ATGCATCGCGCCCTGCCAGCTGCCCGACAGCAGCTGGTCGGCGGCGTGCTCGAGGTGCCCGGGGACCTGCCAACCACGTAACCGCGGGTGACCGGTGCGATGCGCGGTGGACAGCAGCTCGCTGATCATCGGGTCGTCAATCCCGGCAGGTGCGTCCAACGAGACATTCAGGCTGCGCATCCTGACCGATCCCCCTTGCACCATAGTGTCAACTATGCTGCGGCGGGCGATCAGCCAGCCTGCTTTGCCAGAATTTTCCGCAAAACGGCCCTCTTCATGCAATATGCAGGCTAGATTCATCTTCAAGTAGCGCGCTGACCTCAGCAACATTCGCCCGCCGCATTGGTTTGCCATCCACAGGACTCGGCGGCGCTGCGCGCAACCCGTCATATGGAAACACAAGAATCTCAACATGAGCGCCTTCCCAAAGCAGGCGAAAACCCGGAATACCCTGCGGGTTATCCTCTGTCAGACGCCGATCGATCGACTGATAATTCTGCTCAGCATTCAGGAAGGTAATGGCTACAGATCTGGCGTCATCACTGAAAACATGTAGATGAATATCCGAAAGTGCATTGGCGGTCCCTTTGAGCACCGAGCCAACAAGTCGCGGCTCAAAGTCCCCGAGCAATTTCATCACCGCTAGCGCGACCCGGCGCAGATGCTGCAACTCTGCTTGCTGGCCATCTCCCGCGAAAAGACGCTGGTATTCCAGCACGGCCTGCTCTACTTCCTGATTACGCGGCAATTCAGACTTGGGTGACAGACCCAACCGTTCGCAGGCCTTGCGTTTAGCAAGCTGGTAATCCGCAAACCCTTCTTCAACAATCAAGCTGGCTGCTTTCTGAGCGATTTGTAACTTTTGTCGCTGCGATGATCGTTTGCCCATAATATTTTAATCATCATTTTAAAAAATCTGTTCGGGCACATCTGCGTCTTCTACTGGCATCAACTTTGCAATACCCTTCTCCGGGGCTTTGCCAGCACGGAAGGTCTCAAGCACTGCACCCGGTGTGCCAGAGTCAGTTTGCAATCCGGTTTCAGGATCAACGTGCACTGTTATCATGCCGGGTGGCTTTTTCCATTCCCGTTCAGGGAATTGTTTTAACGCCACGCGCATGTAATCTATCCAGGCAGGCAGGGCCAGTTTTCCACCAGCCTCTTTGCGGCCTAGCGGCTTTGACTCATCAAAACCGATCCAGACGGTTGTTGCGATATCTTTCGTGTAACCATTAAACCAGGCGTCAATTTGATCATTGGTCGTACCTGTCTTGCCTGCCAGATCCTTGCGCTTGAGTTCCTTCGCGGCAGTCGCTGTGCCCATGCGAATAACATCCTGCATCATGCTCACAATCTGGTAGGCATTGGTTTCGGAAAGGACACGCTCAGCGGGCCGTCCTGGTCTGGTTCCGGCGGGTAATGCTTCATCTGCTGTTGAAGGCACCACCAGTTTATTACAGTCCTTTTTGCAAACCACATCCGGCACATGCCGATAAAGCACGTTACCATCAAGATCCGCAACCGTTTCTACAAACCAGGGTTCAACACGATAACCACCGTTGGCAAAAACGGCATAGCCACTCACCAGCTCTATTGGCGTCAGGGCACCACTCCCAAGTGCCAGCGAAAGATCCTGCGGCAACTCCCGCTGTGTCATACCAAACTTCTGGATATGTTTGACGGTTTGATCGATACCCACGCGTCGAAGAATGCGAATTGAAACCATGTTTCTTGACTTGGCCAACGCTACCCGCATACGCGTCGGTCCGTAAAACTTGCCGCTATAATTTTTGGGTCGCCAGTAACGATCAAGGTTCAGATCATGAAACACAACGGGCGCATCGTTAAAAATGCTTGCCGGGGTAAAGCCATTTTCAAGTGCGGCAGAATAAACGAACGGTTTAAAACCCGAACCGGGTTGCCGCACAGCCTGTGTCGCCCGGTTAAAACGTGACAGAAAATAATCATAACCACCTGTCATGGCATAAAGCCTGCCATTTTGTGGCGAGATAGAAACCAGCGCGCCACCAACTTTGGGGACCTGTGCTAGCTGCCAGCCTTTCCCGACCTGCCTGACGCGAACGATGTCTCCAATTTTAAGCGCCTCTGTCACAGATTTTATTTTTGGGCCCAGTTTGTCCTCATCTTTATAAGCCCTGGCCCATTCCACCGCAGACAACGGCAGCTGAATGAGTTTCTGCTCTCCCAGATAAACTTTGGCCTGTTCCTTCTCCACGCCCACCACCAGACCAGGCTGCAATTCGCCATAGGGAGAATACTTTGATAACAGTTGATCCGCTTCTGTCAAGTCCAGCTTGCCAGGCTTTAAATCATGATGCGCCTCGACGCCTCTGAAACCATGTCGCAAACTGTATTCAAGCAATGCTTTTTGCATCGCCTGATTGGCCGCTTTCTGCAATGCATCGTCTATCGTGGTGGTGACGATCAGCCCTCTGGTGTATGCCTCCTCACCATATTGTTCAAACAACCATGCCCGCACCATCTCGGCAACGTAGCCTGCCTCTACTTCCGGAACAGGCGTATAAATTCTGGCGGTCAGTGCCTCCTGCATCGCCACGTTGGCGTCCGTTTTAGTGATATAGCCATTTTCATGCATTCGGCGCAATACATAATCACGCCGCATCTTTGCCCTCTCCGGGTTAACAACCGGATTAAATTTTGAAGGCGCCTTGTACAAACCTGCCAGCATGGCAATTTGCGGCAAGCTTAGCTCCTGCACATTTACGCCATAGTATGTTTTTGCAGCAGCCGCAACACCGTAGGCGCGATTCCCCATAAAGTTCTGATTCAGGTATAACGCCAGAATTTCATCTTTACTGAGTTCATCTTCTATTTTTAAGGCCAGAAAAATTTCGCGTAATTTGCGCGTGTACGTCCGCTCGCGCGTTAGAAAAAAGTTGCGCGCAACCTGCATGGTAATTGTGCTACCGCCCTGGGAGCGATCCCCGGTAACTGCAAGTGACCATGCCGCTCGGATCAAGCCCATATAATCGACACCGGGATGTTCATAGAAGCGATCATCCTCGGCTGCAATAACAGCCTGCTTGAGTAACTCAGGTACCTCATCAATCGCCAATGGCATTCTGCGCTTCTCACCAAACTCACTGATTAATGAACCTTCCCGAGTCAAAACCCGCATCGGTACCTGATAGTGAATCGTCTTTAATTCATCAACCTCAGGAAGCCCGGGCGTGATATAAAAATAAGTCGCTGCAACTGCGATGCCGCCGAGTATCGACAAAAGCAGCAATAAACCCAAACCCCATCGCAAAAATTTAACCATTAATCTCATATTCATGAAGTAGTTCTATAAAACAACCTAAAAAACCTGATAGATTTGCTGCCACAATGATAACGCAAGTTGTGACAGGGTTCAGACAAATAATGCTAGTAATCCTGAAAGCTTGCAGCTAACATTTCACAGGTTAGCATACATATGCAACATAACTTATGGGGAAATGAGGGAAATACGTGCTCTCTTTTGGACAAAAAAAACAGCCTTTAATCGGCGTTGACATCAGCTCTACTTCAGTCAAAGTGCTCGAACTGAGCCGAGGTGGTGGCGGCTATCGCGTAGAAAGTTACGCTGTAGAGCCATTACCAACCAACGCTGTGGTAGAAAAAAATATATCCGACGTTGACGCCGTGGGCAACACATTACGCAAAGCACTTAAACGATGCGGCTCAAAAGCACGCTTTTGTGCAATCGCCGTACCAGCATCAGCCGCCATCTCCAAACTAATCACTATGCCGGCCAATTTAACTGAAGCTGAACTGGAAGGCCAGATCCAGGTTGAAGCCGACCAGTACATACCTTATGCGCTGGATGAAGTGAACCTGGATTTTGAAGTGCTCGGCCCTTCGGAAGGTAACCCCGATACAATGGATGTCCTGCTGGCTGCCTCACGTACAGAAAATGTCGAGGTCAGAACCAGCGCCGTCGAACTTGCCGGCATCACCCCAAAAATTGTTGACATCGAATCCTACGCGATGGAAGGCGCCTGTCAGCTTCTGGGTGATATAGACCCTGAGGCCATCGTCGCCGTCATTGACATTGGCGCCACCATGACAAGCATCAACGTCATGCACCAGAATCACCTGATTTACACACGCGAACAAGCGTTTGGAGGTCGGCAGTTAACTGAAGAAATTATGCGCCGCTTCGGACTCTCGTATGACGAGGCCGGGCTTGCCAAAAAAGAAGGTGGCCTGCCCGACAATTACGTCCCGGAAGTGCTTGAGCCATTCAAGGAAACCATGGCACAACAAGTACATCGTTTGCTGCAGTTTTTCTATGCCGCCAGCCAGTACAACGAAGTCTCCAATATTATCCTTGCTGGCGGCTGTGCTTCCATTCCAGGCATGGATGAATTGATTGAATCACAAACCGGCACACCAACCAGCATCGCAAACCCGTTCACTGGTATGAGTTTTTCATCCAGGATCAGCCAGCAACGGCTGGGGAATGACGCACCCGCGATGATGATTGCCTGCGGCCTGGCCCTGAGGAGTTTCGACTGATGGCACATATCAATCTACTTCCCTGGCGCGAAGAACTACGCAAAAAGAAACAACAGGAATTCGTCACCTTACTGGCGTTGACGGCATTACTAGGTGGTCTGCTGGTTTTTGCAGGACACATACTTGTCAACAACTGGATCAGTGGCCAACAGGCAAAAAACGACTACCTTAAACAGGAAATCAAGGCTGTAAAGGAACGCAACAAAGAAATTACAGAAATTGAAAAAACACGTCAGGCGTTGCTTGACCGCATGGAGGTAATCCAGCAACTCCAGGCAAGCCGTCCACGTATTGTGCATTTATTTGATGAGATGGTTTCCACCTTACCTGATGGAGTATTCCTAACAGCCGTTAAACAAACCAATACCAACCTTGAGTTCTCGGGCAAAGCTGAATCCAATGCCAGAGTATCCAGTCATATGCGTAACATTAATGCTTCTGAATGGATGGCAAACTCTAAACTAACCGTTATTCAGGCTGATGAAAAAGAAGAAAATTCACGTATACGAGTTTTCACATTAACAGCATCACAAACAGATCCTCATGCAGAAGTTAACGATGAAGAATCTGAAGGAGGTTCAAAATAATGGCTTTCTCAGACATCGACACTAATATTGATTTTAATAATCTTGGAGCTGCTCACCCAGCGATCAAGGCAATCCTGCTACTACTTGTTCTTGGGGTTCTGCTAGGACTGGGATATTACCTGCATACTCGGCATCAACTAGCGGAATTGAAAAAGGCTGAACAACAACAAGTAGAGCTTTTTAAAACGTTCGAAAAAGAATACAAAAAATCTGCTAACCTTGAAGCCTACAAGGCCCAACTGGTTGAAATGGAACGTGACTTTGGTACCTTGTTGAGACAGCTTCCCAGTAAAACCGAAATTCCAAGCCTGATCGTTGATATCTCACAGACTGGTTTAGCCAGTGGACTAGAGATTCTTCTCTTCAAGCCTCAGCCTGAAGTGACACGAGATTTTCATGCCGAGAAACCCATCGAAATTAAAGTTCAGGGCACATATGAAGAAATGGCGCGCTTTGCCAGTGGGATTGCGTCACTGCCACGTATTGTGACTCTGCATGATATAAACATTAAGCCTGTTGAAGATAGCAAAGAGTTAACAATGGATGTCATTGCCAAAACCTATCGCTATCTTGATGATGAAGAAGGATAAGTGAATGTCTAGTATGTCTTATAAAAATATTTTTCACCTATCCATACTGGCTTTAGCAGGGATTCTGATGAGTGGTTGTGGTAGTGACATGGACAAGCTCCAAGCCAAAATTGAGAAGGTCAAGGCCCAGCCTCCCAGTGAGATTGAACCTATTCCAGAAATTAGAACCTACCATGCTTTTGAATATCCCGGGCATGATCGCGATCCATTTGATCCCGACATCATGGCTGCTGCAATCTCACCAACCTCAATACAACCAAAAAGCAGTCTTTCAATTGACACCAACAGAGTCAAAGAATACCTGGAAAGCTTTCCACTTGACAGTCTGAAAATGGTTGGAACACTGACACGAAAAGGTCTGTTAACTGGCCTTGTACAGACACCTGACGGAACAATACAGCGCGTCGTAACAGGAAATTATGCTGGACAAAACTACGGCAAAATAACAAAGATTGCTGAAAATGAAATCAGCCTTATTGAGATTATTCCAGACGGGTTCGGCGGTTATATGGAACGGCCAGCAACTATCGCCCTCAGTGAAGAAAAATGATTGGGGAAATACTTATGCAACATAGTGATATACACATGACAAACAGAAACTCATCAGGACAAATTGCTGCCTGTTTACTCCCGCAAAAAATCAGGTATCTCAGTATCCTACTGATTTTCACCCTGCTATTGCTTCCCCTGGAGCTTTTGGCTGCTGATGAAAATGCTCTGCAATCCATTTCACATAAACGGCTGGCTGGCAACAAGTTACAGGTAACGCTGGAATTTGCACACCCACCCCAGCAACCACTTTCGTTCACGATTGCAGATCCTGCGAGGATCGCGCTGGATTTTGCCAACACCCGCAATAATCTGTCAAAGCGAACGCATAAAATCGGTATTGGAGCGGCACGCAGTGTCAGCACAGCACAGGCCAAAGATCGCACCCGGGTAGTACTAAATCTGTCCAACATGGTTAACTACCAAACCGATATTCAGGGTAAACAGGTGATCATTACGCTCGCTTCGGGTAGCAGTCCAGCAACTGTAGCAACTGTTGAACCTGAACCAGTCAGGACAACTCAACCTGTTGCCAGGCGCGTTGCCTCCAGAGCATCAAGCATAAGCAATATCGATTTTCGCCGTGGTCGGGATGGTGCAGGCAGAGTTATGCTTACGCTAACTGACCCCAACACCCCGGTCACTATCAAACAACAAGGCTCACGCGTCATTATCGACCTGTTAAAAGCTAGTGTTCCTGCTAATTTACAACGTCGACTCAACGTTACAGATTTTGCCACACCGGTTGACTCCATTGAGGTTAAAAGCAAGGGAGCGGGCAGCCAGATAATCATTAACAATCACGGCGATTTCAGTCAGCTCGCCTACCAATCAGACAACCTCTACACAGTTGAAGTAAAGGCTGTTTCAAAACAACAGATAGCAAAAAAGAAAAAGGCCAAAGAAAAAACCTTTACTGGCGAACGCCTGTCATTGAACTTCCAGGATATTGAGGTACGTTCAGTACTGCAATTAATTGCTGACTTTACCGGGCTTAATGTAGTGGTCAGCGATAGCGTAACTGGGAATGTAACCTTACGTTTAAAGAATGTACCCTGGGATCAGGCGCTTGATATCATAATGAACACCAAGGGTCTGGATAAACGCCAGAAAGGGAATGTTCTGTATATTGCGCCCGCTGAAGAAATTGCGGCTCGCGAGAAAGCACAACTTGAAGCCGAAAAAGAAGTACAGGAACTGGCCCCCCTACGGACAGAAATCTTCACTCTGAACTATGCTAACGCCAACGAAATGGCTTCTATCCTGAAAGCAAGGGAAGGGTCTGGCGCTCTGGCTGGCGTTGGCGGTCTTGAAGGTCGTGTCAAGGTCGACCACAACCTGCTCTCAGACCGTGGATCTATCACTGTGGATACGCGAACCAATAGCCTACTTATTCAGGATACCAACGAAAAGCTGGAAGAAATCCGCGAACTCATTGCTTTGTTAGATGTCCCTGTTCGCCAGGTACTCGTGGAGTCTCGCATTGTAAATGCAAGCGATGACTTTACACGTTCTCTCGGCTTTAGCTTTGCAGCTGCCCACACAGAGCGGAACCCGAGCGAAACGATAGTAACCGACTTTGCTTCAAACCTACCGGCAACCAACCCTGCTGGCATCTTGGGATTTCAGCTTGCCAAAATACCCTTAGGCACAGCATTGGATCTAGAGTTAACTGCGGCACAGACTGAAAGTATCGCAGAAATTGTTGCCAGCCCCAGAATCATCACGGCCAACAAACATACAGCGTTAATTGAACAAGGCGTTGAGATACCTTATGAGGAAGCCTCATCAAGTGGTGCTACGACCATTAAATTCAGAAAAGCCGTCCTGGCACTGAAAGTTACACCACAAATTACCAAGGACGATCGCGTCAATATGGATTTGGAAGTTAAGCGCGACACAGTGGGTGAGTTATTCATCACAAGCTCTCGAGGAACACAGATTCCCACAATCGACACCCGTGAAGTACAAACCCAGGTACATGTTGCCGACGGTCAGACTGTCGTACTTGGCGGAATATTTGAAGAGAACAATTCTAATGATCAAGCCAAAGTTCCATTTCTTGGTGACATACCTGTGCTGGGACATCTGTTCAGAACCACAACAAAAATAAATGACCGTTCGGAACTTTTGATTTTCGTCACACCGAAAATCATTAAAGACAACCTCTCATTACGATAGCGATACTTTATTTATAGACAGGACCCGCTCACTGAGCGGGTTTTTTTATTGCATCCTGAGCAAAGCAGTTTTACTCTGAATCACATGCAAAGGTTATTCCTGATAGGTCCGATGGGGGCTGGCAAAACCACGCTGGGGCGTTTACTGGCTCGTCAACTGGGCTATGAATTTTATGACAGCGACCGGGTTATTGAAGAGCGCACGGGTGTAGACATACCGACAATATTTGATTACGAAGGTGAAGCCGGCTTCCGCGAACGGGAAAAAAGAATAATCCAGGAACTAACCAGTCTTGACCGAATTGTTTTAGCCACAGGTGGTGGTGCCATCCTCACATCTGAAAACAGGAACATTCTTCGCAGACAAGGTTTTGTCGTTTATCTCAAAGTCTCAATACAACAGCAGTTGCTCCGCACCTCCCGTGATCAATCAAGACCACTATTACAAACGGAAAATCCTGAGCAGCGGTTACAGAAGCTTGCCGAGGAACGCAATCATCTGTACGAATCAATTGCTGATTTCACCATTGACACCGATCGCTATCATACACACGCACTTAAAAACCAAATCACAAAAGCATTCAAAGCCCAGCTTGATGTAAAATAACATCATGGATACATTAAAAGTTGATTTGGGTGAGCGCAGTTATCCAATTTATATTGGTAGCGGCCTGCTCAACCAGACTGAACTGCTGACCCAACATATTCAAGGGCAATCCGCACTTGTCGTGAGTAATGAAACAATTGCGCCATTGTATTTGAACAAACTACTCCCCGCGTTGGAAAAATTTAAATCAGCAACCTGCATCCTGCCCGATGGTGAACAATACAAAAATCTGGAAGTGCTTAATCAAATCTATACCAACCTGCTCGAACAGCACTTTGACAGAAAAACAACACTCATTGCTTTAGGCGGAGGCGTGGTGGGTGACATGACAGGGTTCGCTGCCGCCAGCTACCAGCGCGGCATCAATTTTATTCAGATTCCGACCACCCTGCTCGCAATGGTCGACTCTTCAGTCGGCGGAAAAACTGGCGTCAATCATCCCCTGGGGAAAAACATGATCGGCGCTTTTCACCAACCACAATGCGTCATCATCGACACGGACACACTCGACACCCTGGATGACCGTGAATTGTCTGCCGGGCTTGCCGAAGTCATCAAATACGGTTTGATTAATGACCCCGATTTTTTTGCCTGGCTGGAAGAAAATATGGATAAACTGCTTCAACGCGATAAAGATGCACTGGCCTATGCCATTCGTCGCTCCTGTGAAAACAAAGCCGCCATCGTTGCTGCCGATGAGCGCGAACAAGGCATGCGCGCCCTGCTCAACCTTGGGCACACTTTTGGGCACGCCATCGAAACAGGCATGGGTTACGGCAACTGGCTACACGGTGAAGCAGTTGCCTGTGGCATGATGATGGCCGCAGAAATGTCACACCGACTTGGGTGGATAAACGCAGACAAGGTAGAAGACGTGCGTAAGCTGCTGCAAAAAGCAAAGCTACCCACAAAGCCACCTGAGCAAATGATAGCCAGCGATTTTCTGCAATTAATGGCCGTCGATAAAAAAGTCATCGATGGCAACTTGCGGCTCGTACTGCTTAAAGATATTGGCAAGGCGCTAGTCACTGCTGACTTCAGCAATGAAGCGCTGAGCAATACCCTGCAACACTGCCTGGCAGCGTAGACCATAACCCGCCAGGGCTGGCATCCTTCGTAAATCTCCGCTATTCTGTGTGGTTCGGTTGACTCGTTCGGGTATGCCGATAAAGTATTACCTGAATCCGTGATTCCAATGCGGATAACAGAGTGCATGAATTTGATTTTCCTGCAGATTTACAAAAATCTTAGCTTCACCCTTAGGTTAAGCGGGCATTTTTTAAACTGCAGGGAATCAAAGACTTGTGCTCTGTGCCGTAGTGGAGTCACGGATTCAGGTATTACTTTCCCGCCCTCTCGGCGGGTTTTATTTGCCACCTTCCCGGGTCAGGCACACAATAGAAGCATGTCAGGAGAGTACACAAGATGAGCCATACTGGCTTACCCAGCAAACAGGGGTTATACGACCCCCGCAACGAACACGATGCCTGTGGTGTTGGGTTCGTCTGTGATATCAAAAACCGCAAGTCCCATGACATTGTCTCTCAGGGTCTGGAAATTCTCGAAAACCTGACCCATCGAGGGGCTGTGGGCGCTGATCCTAAAGCGGGTGACGGCGCGGGTGTTTTACTGCAGATTCCACATGATTTTCTACAGGCGGTGACGGATTTTGAACTGCCAGAAGCCGGCCAGTATGCCGTTGGCGCACTGTTCCTGCCGCGCAATAATGACACGCAGAAATTCTGCCAGGCCAGCATTGAAAAATTCATCGCAGCGGAAAATTTGACCCTGCTTGGCTGGCGTGATGTGCCCGTCGATAACAGCAGCCTGGGCTATTCAGTCAAGCCATCAGAACCTGTCATGAAGCAGGTGTTTATTGGCTGTGGCGATCTCTGTTCCGACCAGGACAGCTTTGAACGCAAACTGTTTGTTACCCGCAAACAATTTGAACATGAAATTCATGCATCTGGCCGTGAAATGGCCAAAAACTTCTACGTCGCATCGCTGTCATCTCGATTGCTTTCATACAAAGGCATGCTGCTATCCGATCAGGTTGGGAGTTACTATCAGGACCTGAAAGACGAGCGCATGGTGTCTGCGCTGGCACTGGTACATCAGCGCTTCGCCACCAACACTTTCCCGACCTGGGATCTGGCGCAACCATTCAGAATGATCGCCCACAACGGCGAAATCAATACTGTGCGCGGCAACATCAACTGGATGGCGGCTCGCAGGCACTCCATGCAGTCTGACCTGTTCGGTGACGACCTGAAAAAAATCTGGCCGGTCATTCGCAAAAATCAATCTGACTCCGCCAGCTTCGACAACGCGCTGGAACTGTTAACCCTGGGCGGCTACTCCATGGGTCACGCCATGATGATGCTGATCCCGGAAGCCTGGGCTGGCAATCCGTTAATGGACAAAAAGCGCCGCGCTTTCTATGAATATCACGCCGCCCTGATGGAGCCCTGGGACGGCCCGGCAGCAGTCGCCTTCACCGATGGCCGCCAGATCGGCGCCACCCTCGACCGCAACGGCCTGCGCCCGGCGCGTTATCTCATCACCAGCGATGACCGAGTCGTCATGGCCTCGGAAATGGGCGTGTTACCCATCCCGGAAGAAAAAATTATCAAGAAGTGGCGCTTGCAGCCCGGCAAAATGTTTCTGATCGATCTGGAACAGGGTCGTATCATCGACGATGCAGAACTAAAGGAAACACTGGCTTCTGAAAAACCATATCAGGACTGGCTGGATGCCACACAAATTCAGCTCAAGGACCTGCCCGCCGGAACCGGCCCCATGCCTGCACCGCCAGAAGTCCTGCTCAACCGCCAACAGGCGTTCGGCTTTACCCAGGAAGACCTGAATTTCCTCATGACACCCATGGCAGTCACCGGCCAGGAAGCAATTGGCTCAATGGGCGCGGATAATCCGCCCGCCGTTTTGTCCAGCCGCGCCAAACCACTGGCCAACTACTTCAAGCAGAATTTTGCCCAGGTCACTAATCCACCGATTGACCCGATCCGCGAAGAAATCGTCATGTCGCTGGTTTCACTGATCGGGCCTCGTCCCAACCTGCTCGGCCAGTCAGATGGTGGCGGCGATATGCGACTCGAAGTCACCCAGCCGATTCTAACCAACAAGGATCTGCAACGGATTCGCGCCATCGAAGGCGCAACCGATGGCGCATTCAAAACCAAAACTATTTCACTACTTTACCCGGCGACTGACGGTGCAGACGGCATGGAACCTGCGCTGCAAAAAGTCTGCTCAGACGCCGAGCAGAGCGTTCGTGATGGGTACAACATCATCATCCTTTCTGATCGAAAAGTTGATGAAGAACATATCCCCATCCCTGCTCTGCTGGCTGTTTCTGCTGTCCATCATCACCTGGTCAACCAGGGTTTGCGTACTGAAACCGGGCTGGTCATTGAAACCGGTACCGCACGCGAAGTGCATCACTTCGCTACGCTGGCGGGTTATGGCGCAGAAGCCATTAATCCCTACCTGGCTTTCGAAACACTGACCGCAGCACGTCATCGCTTGCCCGAAGACCTCTCAGACGAGGAAATTCACAAACGCTACATCAAGGCGATTGGCAAAGGCCTGCATAAAGTCATGTCGAAGATGGGCATTTCCACTTATCAGTCATACTGTGGCGCGCAGATTTTCGATGCTGTGGGTTTAAGCACAGCCTTTGTTGAAAAATATTTTACGGGCACTGCAACCACCATCGAAGGCATTGGTATCAAGGAAATCGCCGCCGAAGCGGTGAGCTGGCATCGCGATGCTTATGGCAACAACCCTATTTATGCTGACCACCTCGATGTTGGCGGGGATTATGCCTTCCGCCTGCGCGGTGAGAATCACATCTGGACACCCGATACCATCGCAAAACTTCAGCATGCGACCCGCAGCAACAACACACAAACCTATAAGGAATTCGCAAAACTCATCAATGAGCAAAACGAACGGCTGCTGACTTTCCGTGGTTTGTTTAAATTCAAGCAGGCAGATAACCCTGTCCCACTCGATGAAGTCGAACCCGCAAAAGAAATCGTCAAGCGTTTTGCTACGGGCGCCATGTCCTTCGGTTCAATTTCCTACGAAGCGCATTCCACCCTTGCGATCGCCATGAACCAGATCGGCGGCAAATCCAACACGGGCGAAGGCGGTGAAGAGGCGGAGCGCTTCATGCCGCTGCCTGATGGCTCCATGAACCCGAAACGCTCTGCCATCAAGCAAGTCGCTTCCGGCCGTTTCGGCGTAACGGTGGAATACCTGGTGAATTCAGACGACATCCAGATCAAAATGGCGCAGGGCGCCAAGCCCGGCGAAGGCGGTCAGTTGCCCGGGCACAAGGTTGATCAGGTGATCGCCCGGGTGCGTCATTCCACCCCGGGTGTGGGCCTAATTTCGCCACCGCCACATCATGACATTTATTCCAT
>DTYI01000058.1 GCA_012961935.1 Thiotrichales bacterium
CAAACAACCCGATCGATACTGATAATGACGGCACACCGGATTATCTCGACCTGGACTCAGATGGCGATGGTATCCCGGACAGTGTCGAAGCCGGTGCGGATCCAAACAACCCAGTCGATACCGATAATGACGGCACGCCTGATTTCCTGGATACGGATTCAGATGGTGATGGTATTCCAGATAGTACTGAAGCGGGTGCTGACCCGAACAATCCTGTCGACACGGATAATGATGGCACACCTGACTTCCAGGATATGGATTCAGATGGTGACGGCATCCCGGACAGCAATGAAGCGGGCGCGGATCCGAACAACCCGGTCGATACCGATAACGATGGCACACCTGACTTCCAGGATACTGACTCAGACGGTGATGGCATTCCGGACAGCACTGAAGCTGGAGCTGACCCGAATAATCCTGTCGATACGGATGGGGATGGTATCCCTGACTTCCAGGATACGGATTCAGACGGTGACGGTATCACCGATGATCTGGACAAGGATGCTGACAATGACGGCATTCCAGATGCGGTAGAGATTGGTCCAGATGCAAATAATCCTGTCGATACAGATGGTGATGGAATCCCTAATTTCAAAGATCTGGATTCTGATAATGACGGTATTCCGGACACGTTTGAAGGTAACGTCAGTGGTGTCGATACGGATGGTGATGGTATCGATGATGCTTATGACGCTGATGCCGACGGCGATGGCAACATCGACCCGGGCAAGGTGGATGCGAATGCCGACGGCATCGCCGACAATGCGGCAACGGATACCGACAATGACGGCACGCCTGACTTCCAGGATCTGGACAGTGATGCAGACGGCATTCCCGATGCTATTGAGGGCGGCGCCAGCGGCACGGATACAGATGGTGATGGCATCGACGATGCGTTTGATGTCGATCAGACCGGTGGCACAGACGCCAATGGCGATGGCATCGATGACGCCACAAAGCCAACGGATACGGACAGCGATGGCATGCCGGACTACCAGGATCCCGATACCGACAACGATGGCATACCGGATACACTGGAAGCTGATATTGTTGCCACTGATACCGACAATGACGGTATCGTCGACGCCTTTGACGCGGATGCCGACGGCGATGGCAACGTTGATCCCGGCAAGACGGATGCCAACGGTGATGGTGTGGATGACGCGGCAACGCCGACTGATACGGATGGTGATACCGTGCCGGACTATCGTGATCTCGACAGCGACAACGACAGCATTCCGGATATTACGGAAACCGGTGGACTCGACGCCAACGGTGATGGTCTGCTGGATGCGGGTGGTACCCTGGCAACGGCTCCGCTGCAGGATACGGACTCTGACGGCACGCCAGACTTCCGTGACCTCGACAGCAACGACGACGGCACCAACGACATTGTGGATGCCGGCAATGGTGCTGCGGATGGCAACAATGACGGTGTAGTAGACAACACCACAGATACAGATGGTGATGGCGTGCCGGATGTGGTCGATCCTGATCCGACTCGGTTTGGTGTCAACAACGACGCAGATGGCGATGGCATACCGAACACCTCTGATCTGGATGATGATAACGATGGCATTCCGGACACCGCAGAACAAGCTCCCGGTGGTGTCGATGTCGACACCGACGGCGACGGCATTGTCGACCGGTTGGATCGCGACAGTGACAACGACGGTCTGCCGGACAGCGTCGAAGCAGTTACCGGCTCCCCGGTCGATCTGGACGCCGATGGTGTGATCGACAATTTTGTCGATGCCAACAATGATGGTCTGCACGATCCGGTTCTGCCGACACTCGACCCGGTTGATACCGATGCTGACGGCACAGATGACTTCCGCGATACCGACAGCGACAACGACGGCCTGACCGATCTATTCGAGGCATCCGGTGGCAATACCGCACTCGACCCCAATGGTAACGGTGTGCTCGATAACCTCGGTGACACAGATCTGGACGGTCTGGCCGATGTGGTCGACCCGGTCGTGCCGGGTGGCACACCTGGCACCCGGCTGCCGAACCCGGATACCGACGCGGATGGCATCCCCAACTTCCGGGATCAGGACAGCGACAATGATGGTATTCCCGACACCCTGGAAGCAGGTATAGATCCCAATAATCCACTGGATACTGACGGTGATGGTACGCCGGATTTCCTCGATCAGGACTCTGACGGTGACGGGATTCCAGATAGCGTCGAAGCCGGCAGCAATCCAAACAGCCCAATCGATACCGATGACGATGGTACGCCGGACTTCCAGGATGTCGATTCTGATGGTGATGGCATTCCGGACAGTATAGAAGCAGGCAACAACCCTGCCAGCCCAGTTGATACCGACGGTGATGGCATCCCCGATTACCAGGATACGGATTCTGACAATGACGGCATTGACGACGCAACAGAAGCCGGTGCGGATCCGAATAATCCGGTTGATTCGAATGGCAATGGCATACCTGATTTCCAGCAAGCGCCTGGATCAGATAACGAAAAATTGGAAACAGCGGTGACGGGTGCTGGTAGCTTTGGTTTAACGAGCTTGCTGGTATTACTGATCTTGTCATTCATGAGATTTGGAGGATTCAAAGTGTTGAAGAAAATTATGCCGATTGCCAGCATCGCAATCTTGTTGCTACCGGCCATTGGGCAGGCGGACACAAACTACTGCGGACGTCACAACCCGATTGACTCCACGGATGATAATGACTTCAATCCCTGTTTTTATATCGGAGTCGGCGGGCTTGCAACTCATGTCGATCCGGAGGGCAAAGCGGGTGGCTGGAGCACCTCGGATGACAGTGATTCCGGTTATCAGGTACTGCTGGGTTGGCATTTCAAGCCACACTGGTTTGGCGAGTTCACCTATGCTGATATGGGCGAAGCTGGCCTGAGAAACGACAACCCGGCCATCACTCAGACCGAAACGATCTCCTACAAAGTTCCCTCGCTGCATATCGGCTATTTATTGCGGGCGCCGGAAAACAGCTTTAATGCATACGGCAAGGTAGGTGTATCTGTCATCGATAACGAAGCAAGTTCACCGTCCGTTCCCTTTGAAAAACAGACCAGTGCCCAGCTAAGTTTTGGCCTCGGCCTGCAATGGCGGGCACAGAGTAATGGCCTGTTTGCCCGTCTGGGCGCCGACTTTCATGACCGCGACGCTATTGCAGCGGGTATCACGGTAGGTTATGGGTTCGGTGGCTCCAAAGAAAAAACAAAAGCAGTGGAACAAGAAGGAGAGAAATTACCCAGGATCAAGGTAATTGATCATGAGTCGGCTGTTGTCCCCCCTCCACTCAAAGACAGTGATGGTGATGGTTACGCAGATGTGGTTGATCAATGCCCAAACAGCAAGCCAGGCATCAAAGTAGACAAGAAAGGTTGTGCAATCAAAACCTGCGCGGCTTCACTCACAGGCGTGCTGGAGGGTGTCAACTTCCATAGTGGTTCGGCAAGACTCACCGCAGACGCAAAAGCTGTTCTTGATAATATTGCCCAGCAAATGAAGACCTGTCCGGACTTCAAAGTGAAGATAGTTGGCCACACAGACAGCCAGGGCAGCGCAAAGCTGAATGAAAAGCTGTCATTGGCAAGGGCGAAAAGCGTTGCGGCCTACCTGCAGAAACAAGGTGTTGCGTCAACGCAAATGACTTATGAAGGTAAGGGAGAGGTGAGTCCCCGTGCGGATAACAAGACCGCAGAAGGACGCGCTATGAATCGAAGAGTGGAGTTGTTGCCACAATAGAAAAATAAAAAAGCTGTTAAATTCAGACGGGTTGATTGGCAGCCTGTCTGAATTTTTTCTTCTGGGCGAAATGCGTCGTGGACCATAAGCGGCGCCTACCGTGAGACCCAAAACACCCTGCCGGAAGCGTAAGCTTCCAAACCTTTAACCCCCTCATCCGACCAGATAGTCCGCCTGTCTGCGACCAGGTAAAAAGTTGATACAAGTCACCCAAAAACCTCTCGCAATCGTTATCATATAGCCAGTTAAACAAGGCGCACTGAACAGCAACACGACTCAGTCCAAAGAACAAGCAGGAACGGATCAATAACCGAAACACAAGAAGGGACTCTGACGCATGGCACAAGACACCACCCTCCTAATCGCAAACCAGCAGGCCACACCGAACCAGCCGCTGATTGACATGCTCGCGTTTCTGGACAAGCCGTATCAAAGCTGCGAGGTTGCCGAACTCAAAGACACCCTGGACAACCTCACTGTCAGCGCCGTCTTACTCCAGATCGACGACGCCAGCGCATTCACACTGTCAGAAGACAGCCTCAACGCCCTCAAAGCCTACCCCCTGCTGATCCTTTCCGATACCGACCAAAACATCAACTTACCGGGTCTCAAGGCCACCCAACTGCCACGCCCCTTAAGCCACAAAGCCTTAAGCGCCGCCCTGGAAAAATGCACCCCGGCGAAAAAAGTCTATCGCCGCCGGCGCAACAGCTCCGTACAGTCAATCGAAGGCAACAGCTCGGCGATCCGTGCAGTCAGAACCTTGATCGACAAAGTCGCGCCGACCGAAGCCTCAGTCCTGATCCTCGGTGAATCCGGTACCGGCAAAGAAATTGCCGCACGCATGCTGCACCGCCAGTCCGAACGGGCCGACAAACCCTTTGTGCCGATCAACTGTGGCGCCATTCCCAAAGAGCTACTGGAAAGCGAACTCTTCGGCCATGAGAAAGGCGCCTTCACCGGCGCCATTACCGCCAGAGCCGGAAGGTTCGAACTGGCCGAAGGCGGCACCCTGTTTCTGGATGAGATCGGCGACATGGATCTCAACATGCAGGTCAAACTGTTACGGGTGTTACAGGAAAAAACCTTTGAGCGGGTCGGCAGTAACAAAACCCAGAGCGCCGATGTGCGCATCATTGCCGCCACCCACCGCAACCTGGAACAACAGATTGCAGACGGCAAGTTTAGAGAAGACCTGTTTTACCGCTTGAATGTCTTCCCGATTGAGATGCCGTCGTTAAAAGAACGCAAAGAAGATATTCCGGCCCTGATCGATTCGATGATCAAACGCCTGGCCAATGAGCGCGGCAGCTTTAGGCTCGACAAAGAGGCGCTGGCCATCCTGCAACACTATCCATGGCCAGGCAATGTCCGGGAGCTTGCGAATCTGGTTGAACGACTCAGGATCCTGTTTCCGGAAAAGGTGGTGGGGTGTGTGGAGTTGCCGGATAAATATTGTCAGCGCAAGGGCAATGTGACAACTCTCCCTGCGGCTGAAGTTTGTAATGTCTCTACAAACATCCCAACTGGTCTTCCAGAGGAAGGCGTTGATCTTAAGTCGCTTCTCCATGAGGTTGAGGTTGATCTTATCCAGCAGGCGTTGAATGCTAGCAATGGAATCGTTGCGCATGCAGCGCAAAAACTTGGACTGCGTCGAACAACGTTGGTTGAGAAAATACGCAAATATGATCTGCAGCGAGAAGAAGTAGCGTCATAATTTTGACCGCCCTGTGTCATGAATCTTTAATTAATAGTTTTATCAATAACTTACCGTTTGGCATGCCATTTGCTTATTAGCCTTTAGAGGCATAACGCCTGTTTGAAAACGTGCAACCTGATAAGTGTAATTATGAGCAACAATATCGATTCTGCAGCATTATTGACTCAGCTAAGGACGATGGCATCCCAGGCCGGAATCCCGTCTGCTAAAGAAACGACTGCGCCAGTAGAAGCAGGGCCACAATTTACGCAGGTGCTTCAGCAATCACTTGAGTCGGTTAACCAGCGTCAGCAGACAGCCGCTAAACTGGCAAAGTCATTTGAGCTGGGGGATCCGAACGTAGAACTCTCACAGGTGATGATAGAAATGCAGAAAGCGCGCATCTCTTTTGAAACACTTTCGCAGGTACGCAACAAGCTGGTATCAGCTTATCAGGAAATCATGAACATGCCGGTCTGATCGGTATGCCGCTAATTAAACGGAACTAGTAGCTTTAATGGACATCACGACAACAGCAGAAAGTAAAACCCTGGTCGAACCATCTCGAGGTCCGACGATAATTGATTATGTGGCCAGAGGCCTGGCTTCACCGCAATTAGGTGCGCTGGTTGCCCTTGCTGCAGCCCTGACGCTAGGAGTAGGCTTGATCTTGTGGGCATCGAAACCAGATTTTATTCCTGTTTTTGAACAAATGAATGGTCAGGATGCAGCGGCAATTACCGAAGCTCTGCGCACAGAAAATATTCCCTACCGCATTCAGCCCAGAACTGGGTTGGTGCTGGTTCCAGCTGACCAGGCTGACCAGATTCGCATCAAGCTTGCTGCAAGTGGTTTGTCGCAAAGCACCAGCATGGGGCTTGAGCTTTTGCAGCAGGAGCAGGCACTGGGAACCAGCCAGTTTATCGAGACAGCACGTTACCAGCATGCGCTGGAAACCGAGCTGGGCCGCACCATCAGCAACATGCGCAATGTTGAATCTGCCCGAGTGCATCTGGCGTTACCCAAGCAGTCTGTCTTTATCCGCGACCGCGCGAAAGCGTCCGCATCGATCATGGTTAAATTATCAGCTGGCCGTGTGCTTGAGAAAGGTCAGGTTGCGGCAATCGTCAGCATGGTCGCGTCAAGCATTCCTTACCTTGAAGCTTCGCAGGTGACCATTGTTGACCAGTGGGGCAGGTTGCTCTCAACAGGTGACGAGTCGGCAACAACGGCCGAAACTCGGAAGCAATACGAATACGCAAGAAAACTGGAAGCGCTGTACTCGAAACGAATTGAAGAATTACTGACACCGCTGGTTGGAATTGGGCGCGTCAGAGCTACTGTGACGACCGAGGTTGATTTCTCAACCAACGAGCAGACTCAGGAAAAATTTGAGGCGGACCCGGCTAAAGTTCGCAGCGAGCAGAATCAGGAACAAGAATCTCAAGGTCCGATTGGCGCTGCTGGCATCCCGGGTGCTTTGACCAATCAACCTCCGGGTGCGGGTACGACCGATCCCAATGCTGCCAACGGGCAGGCGAATAGCAAGCCGAGTAATTCAAGTCGCCAGTCAACGCGCAATTACGAGTTAGATAAGACAATCACGCATATGCGCCAGGCACCCGGTAGTATTAAGCGGGTTTCGGCTGCGGTGATTGTCGATGATCGGATCACCGTTAATGACAAAGGCGAAACAACGCGAACCCCGCTGGAGCCAGAAGAAATAGAACAGTTTACGGCTATGGCGCGTGAGGCGATTGGTTTTGATGAGCAGCGCGGTGATAGCGTCGTGGTGTTTAACCGCTCTTTTCAGCCTGTCGAAGAGATTATGCCGATTGAGCCGGCTCCGCTCTGGGAGCAACCCTGGGTCTGGAATTTAAGCAAACAGGTTTTAGCTGGCCTGTCTGTACTGCTTTTGATTCTGATGGTCGTCCGTCCTGCCATGCGTAACCTGAAGCCATCCAAACAAACAACAGCGGGTGCTGCTGCGCTTCCTGATGGCAATTTGCCGGAAGACCAGCTTTCCCTTTCGCATGGTGGTGGCGCGGCTACCCAACTGCCCCCGCCTCCTCAGGTATATGGCGACATATTACACATGGCACGTGCAATGGCGGCTGATGACCCCAAGCGTGTGGCGAAAGTAGTCAAGGATTGGGTCGGTAAAGATGAGTGAAGAAGGAACTGCAGCCGGTGAAGTGAATAAGCTGGACGGGCTGAACGGCCCAGCGCACGCTGCCATTTTATTGATGGCTTTGGGTGAGCAGGAAGCAGCCGACGTGCTTAAACATATGGAGCCGAAAGAAGTTCAGGCGCTGGGTGAAGCCATGGCTGCGCTGGACGGTGTTTCGCAGGATCAAATCAGCGGCATACTCGACAAATTTGTCGGCAGCATTAAGAATGAAACTTCCCTGAGTCTGGGTACGCGCGATTACCTGAAAAAAACGCTGACACGTGCATTAGGTCGTGAAAAAGCAGGTAGCATGCTGTCGCAAATCAAGACGGATGACGACCCTCGTGGTCTTGATGCATTGAAATGGATGAACCCGCGTGCCGTCGCAAACTTGATCCGTAATGAGCACCCACAGATCATAGCCATCGTTCTCAGTCACCTTGACCGTGAACAGGCAGGTCTGGTTCTTGGTTTGTTACCGAAAGAAATTCACACGGATATTCTGCTGCGGGTAACCAAACTCGATACCATTCACCCGGCGGCGCTCAAGGAGCTGGATGAAATTATTCAGCGGCGCTTTGAAGAAAATCCTGAGGCTGAATTGACAGGTGTCGGTGGTGTCAAAGCCGCAGCTGAAATCCTGAACGGCGTGTCCGCAGAAATAGAAACAGAAGTGCTTGAGCAGATTAAAGAAATCGATGCCGAGCTGTCTGAAGAAATACAGGAAAACATGTTCATCTTTGACAATTTGTTGTCGGTGGATGATCGTGGTATGCAAACCTTGTTGCGTGAAGTTTCTACGGACAAACTGGTTATCGCATTAAAAGGTGCGACCACTGAGCTACAGGAAAAAATATTTAAAAACATGTCGAGCCGGGCAGCAGAATTGCTGCGTGATGATCTCGAAGCCAAAGGGCCAGTGAGATTGGCTGAAGTCGAAGAGGCGCAAAAAGAAATACTGACCGCTGCGCACCGATTGTCCGAAGAAGGACAGATTGCCCTGGGCGGTAAAGGGGATGACTTTGTCTAAAGTGATCCCGCGCGAGCAGGCAGGGCAGGTTCAGCCCTGGCAGATACCAGAATTAACCAACACACAGGCTGGGTTTGTTACCCCTTTCCCGTTGGACAGCAATTTACCAGTCCAGGCTTCAAAAGCAGAGGAGCTACATCAGGCTGGATTTCAGCAGGGTTATGAAGAAGGTCTGGCGCTGGCTAAAAAAGAACTGGCTAATCAGCAAGTACAGCTTGAAGAAACTTTGCAGGCTCTGGCGCAACCACTAAAAAGACTAAATCAGGCAGTAGAGCAGGAACTGGTTGAGTTATCGCTGGCGGTCGCGCTGCAAATTCTGCGCCGTGAAATTACCCAGGACCCCAAACATGTCATCGGCCTGATTCGCGAAGCCGTCAACCAGCTACCCGCTGCCAGCCGTCAGATTCGAATCTACCTCAATCCCGATGATGCTCAGGTCGTTCGTGAGACGCTCAACCAGCAGGATGACCAGCACTGGCAAATAAAAGATGACCCGACTTTACCGCATGGCAGTTGTCAGGTGCGCAGTGAAACCTCATTTCTGGATGCCGGGATTGATGCATTGGTGAATCGCCTTGCAGTGGACATGCTGGGCGGGCATCGAACAACCGATAAAAATGAGATTGATGATGAGTCTGACCAACCCCGCTGAGCGCTGGCAGGCCAAACTTTCCGGTCATCGGAAAAAACTGCAAATGCCCGAGCCTGTGCTTGAAGGGCGTCTGACCCGGATGGTCGGATTGACACTCGAAGCCGTGGGTTGTCAGGCCGCGATCGGTTCGCGTTGTCAGATCATCACCAAAAGCGGGGATGAAGTGGAAGCCGAGGTGGTCGGTTTTGCCGAAGAAAAAACCTTCCTGATGCCCACTGGCGACATGCGTGGCCTGGTTCCCGGCGCACGCGTGATTCCAACGGGTCGGCAACTGGAAGTGCCGGTCGGTGATTCATTATTAGGCCGTGTGCTCGACGGCGCAGGTAATCCGCTGGATGACAAAGGGCCGCTGCATGTTGATCAGTTTCAGCCGCTGAGTCCGGCTCCTATTAACCCGCTGGACAGAGTCCCGATTGATGCCCCTCTGGATGTGGGTATTCGCTCGATCAATGGCCTGCTGAGCGTGGGTCGCGGTCAGCGCATGGGACTTTTTGCAGGCAGTGGCGTCGGCAAAAGTGAACTGCTGGGAATGATGACCCGCTATACCGAAGCCGAAGTGACGGTGGTCGGTTTAATCGGTGAGCGCGGTCGCGAAGTGCAGGAATTCGTCGCTGAGACGCTTGGCCCGGAAGGCATGGCCCGCGCAGTTGTGGTTGCTGTCCCGGCAGATAATTCTCCATTGAAACGTTTACATGGTGCGATGCTGGCCACCAGTATTGCAGAATATTTTCGTGACCAGGGTAAGGATGTCCTGCTGCTGGTTGATTCGCTGACCCGATACGCGCAGGCGCAGCGGGAAATTGCTCTGGCGATTGGCGAACCACCCGCGACCAAAGGCTACCCACCTTCTGTTTTCGCAAAGTTGCCGCAGCTGGTAGAGCGCGCAGGTAACGGTGCAAGCGGAGGATCCATCACGGCATTTTACACCGTGCTTGCCGAAGGCGACGATCACAATGATCCAGTGGTCGATTCAGCGCGTGCCGTGCTGGACGGGCATATCGTATTATCGCGTGCTTTGGCTGAATCAGGACATTACCCGGCCATTGATCTGGAGGCTTCGGTCAGCCGCTTGATGACGACGATTGCGTCACCGGAGCAGCTTGAACTGGCGCGCCGATTCCGTCAGCTTTACAGCAAATATCAGCAGAATCTGGATTTAATTAGCGTGGGCGTTTATCAGCGCGGGTCCGACCCCGAAATTGATGCAGCAATCGATATCTGGCCGCAGTTACAGTCGTTCCTGGGGCAAAATTTACGTGAGCATGTGAATTTGCAGGAAAGCATGGCGCAATTGACACAGCTACTCGACAATCCCGTCAATCCACCCGCGGTGACCTGACAACATGGCTCGCCGAAACCGCCTCGATCCGGTCATTGAAATTGCTGAAAGTCGTCAACAGGAAGCCGCCCGGCAACTCGCGCATTTAATGCAGCATCAAACAGCGTTACAGAATCAGATTGCGCAGCTCAAAGGCTATCGTGAGGAATATAAAAAAACCAGGCTCCTCGAAAAGAAACTCCCGCCATCGACCTTGATCGATCGCCGGGTTTTCCTTGCAAGACTGAATGAAAATATCGAACAACTTTTGAAACAACTGGATGCGATCGAAAACGATCTGGCATCACGAATGAAATACTGGCACCAGACACGAGCGCGCACACAGGCGTTGGAGAAAGTTGTCGAACGCTACCAGGCTCGGGAGCAATCCCGCCAGGCGAAACAGTTGCAAAAAGAGCACGATGAACTGGCATCCAGGAAAGGTGGATTCTCCTGAGAAACCTGGCCCGGTCTTTGCATTGAAAGGATAAGTTTAAGATTTCATGATGAGGACATCTGTGGAAACAATGAAGATGGACATACCGAGCAGCGGCGGCGCTCAAGCAGTGCAGGGACTGCAACTAACTGATTCTAATGAACAAGCATCGGCAGAAGGTGGGTTTTTGGGGCTGTTTTCGAGCCTGCAAACGGCTAGTCAGGAAGCAGAGAACCAGGCGGCTGAAATGACAGTTGATGCAGAAACCGGCAAGCCTTTGCCAGAAGATGGCGAGTTGTTGCCAGACTTCATTCAGGTCAATGCGTTTGAAGCGGCTGAGAGTAATACATCCGTTACTGATGAGCCTTCGCTGCTTGTCAATGAGATGCCAGCAGTAAGCACTCACAAATCTGATATTGTTGTGCCTGCTACAGCCCCGGCTGTTAATACAACTGATGAGCAGCTGGCGGTCGCTGTAAAAGGCGGCGCACTTCCTGTATTCAGTAATGCTTCTCCGTTGGAGAATCCAGTCGATGAAACTGCGGTTACTACGGCGGTAAAAAATACTGAGCTTGCGGCCAGGCAGCTACCAGAAATAACAGCTGCATATTTAAAGGAAGGGCAGGCGCTTGCAGTAAAAAAGGAATTACCCGCTGTTAAACTCCCCTCGCAACTAACCCATTCAAATATAGCCACCCGAATTGCGGAAGGTGATGTTGAGCCGCAGCTGTTGGAGACGATGACCCACCAGCCCCTTAAGTCAGAGATGGAAACAGTTTTACCAGAAGATCAAATTGTAACAGAGAAGAAGGTTGAGGTTTTTCAGGCCATAAATTCTGCGAATGCCAAGGTGGCTATAGAATCGGGGCGTTTTTCTGAATCTCTTGCGGCTAACACGGTTAATACGGAAACAAGGACAGCAAGCGGAACAGGAACCTTGCTGCGATCAGAAACGGCTGCTTTTTCGCCAGAGCCGCAAGCACCATTGACGCTTTCTTTGCGTCAGGCGAACTGGGATAAATCGCTGAGCGGGAATGTTCAATGGATGGTGAAGGAGGATCTTCAGACGGCGACAATCCGAGTCAAACCGGCAGAGCTGGGGCCACTCAATATCCAGGTTTCTGTGCAGCAGGAGCAGCTGAATGTGAGTATTTCTGCGAACCAGGCTGTGACACGAGAAATGCTGGAAGCGGCATTGCCTAAATTGAGAGAACAATTTATCGCGCAGGGATTCTCGCAAGTTAACGTTGATATTTCTGATCAGGGGAAGCCACAGTCAGGTCAGGAAGGGTTGGCTGAGAATCATCGCGGTGAAGCACCTGTTTTTGCTTCTGCTGTTGAAGACCAAGATCAGGAAGAGAATATCTCGCTTTTGCAGCAATCGATTCATAACAGTTTGCTGGATACATTTGCTTAAACATCTATATCTTTATTTCGAACACCAACCCGCCGATTTTATGGCGGGTATTTTTTTGTCCGGAATCCGCCAAAAGATTGGCGTCTACGTTGAAGACATTTCCAAGTTATTGATTATATAGATGCATTAAGTCTGGCATGGCAATTGCTTTTATAGTGCTAAGGATCATTGGGTACAGGGAAGTGCCACCAATAACGTTTTTTTGAAGTGTCGATTTGACCAAATGAGTAAGTGAATTAAGGATTAAAAGGATGAAAAAAATAATCATTATTGTTGTCGCAGTTTTATTGCTGGTCGGTGGTGCTGTTGGGGCAACATTATTTTTAACCGGGGCTTTCGATGAGAAGCCAGCTGATGAAGATGTTAGCGAATCAGTTGAGGGAGAGGATGGCGAAGAGGGTGAAGGGAAGTCCAAAAAGAAAATGAAAAAAGGTGAAAAGCTGGAAACGTTTTATCACCATATTCAACCGGAATTTGTGGTTAATTTTGGCGCCAGGGCCAGACCGCGTTTTCTGATGCTTGAAGTTTCCGCATCGACACATGATGAAAAGGTGCTGGAAATAATGGACACGCATATGCCGGAAATCAGGAACGACCTGTTGTTGCTCTTTGGTACGCAAAGTAGTGAGCGTCTCCTGACAACAGAAGGGAAAAAAGAACTCCGCGAGCAGACCACTAATGTGATTCTGAAAGTTCTGGAAAAACACTACGGTGAAGATGCGATTGAAGAAGTCTTCTTTACTCGTTTTGTCATGCAGTAATTACGATGACTGATTCAGAAGTTCTCTCTCAAAATGAAATGGATGCGCTGATCGATGGCGTAGCCGATGGTGAAATTGAGGCCGATACTGGGATAGCTTTACCTGCCGGCATGGTTTCAAATTATGATTTTGCCCACCCCGCGCACAAGCTGAATTCACGCTTGCCCGTGCTCGATGTAATCAATGAGCAATTAGCCAAATATCTTGCATCCAGTCTGAGTGCAAGCCTGCATCAGCAAATAGAAGTGACGCCGAGCGAACCCGATTTTGAGAAATATCAGGATTACGCGCACAGCTTGCCTGAGGCTGTGAGCATCAGCCAGTTTAAGCTTGATCCACTACAGGGGAACGCATTGTTGACCATTTATGGAGATTTAATTTTCATGATGGTCGATTCGTTTTTTGGTGGCGCAGGGACAGTTGAGGAAGCCAAAGCTGCGCGCGAATTTACCCCCACAGAGCTACGCCATATCGAACATACCAGGGAGGCCGTTTTTGATTCTCTGGTTAAAGCCTGGTCGTCAGTTATCCAGTTGCAACCTGTTTTTCAGGGCGTACTGAGCAGCAGCCAGGTCACCAGCCCGGCGAATCCAGCCGATGTGGTGGTCACTAGCAAATTTGAAATCAAACTGGCATCCGGTAAGAGTGAATGTCACGTCGTGATTCCCTTTTCGATGCTCGAGCCATTGCGTCCCCAGCTCACCAATGACCTGCAAAAAATGCGCGAACACGATGCCGAATGGCTACAGGCTTTTTCACAGCAAATTATGGACTGTGAGCTGGAGTTGAGTGGCGTGATCGCTGAGTCACAGATGACGCTTGACCAGCTTTTAAAACTGAAGCCGGGTGACTTCATCCCGCTTGGGCAAAGTCAGACCGTATCATTCTCATCAGAAAATATTCCTTTATTTGATGCCACAGTGGGTATTTCCAACGGACTGGTCTCAGCCAGCCTGTCTCAATGGCATCAATCACCCAATCATTTTTCGCAGAAAGGAGGCCGAACATTATGAGCCAGACACAAACCGCAGCACAAGCTGAAACCAGCACCCCCGAAGCAGGTATTCCGGAACAGCCACCTACAGGCAGCAATACAGCTGGCTTGAATGGCAATATCGATATGGTGCTGGATATTCCGGTGACCCTCTCAATGGAACTAGGACGCACCCGGATGAGTATCAATGAACTGCTGCAACTCAATAGCGGCTCAGTGGTTGAACTGCAACGCATGGCTGATGAGCCAATGGATGTTCTGGTGAACGGGACACTGGTTGCGCATGGCGAAGCGGTTGTTATCGACGACAAGTTCGGCATTCGCCTGACCGATGTGGTCAGCCCTCAGGAACGGGTTAAGCGAATCAGATAAGCGCAAGCATTTTATCAGGGACAGCTATGAACAAGCGATTTTTTGGACGACTCCTCACAGGGATGTGCTCTTTATTTTTACCGGCAGCTGTCACCGCAGAAAGCACTTTACCGGCCGCATCCAGCCCTACCGCGTTTTATTTCGTAAAACTGGGTTTAGCACTTTTGCTGGTACTCGGCATCTTCGTGGCATTTGCCTGGATGATGCGGCGCTTCAGCGGGTTTCAGTCATCTGCAAAAGGCGACTTACGCGTTATCACCGGCTTGTCATTAGGAACAAGAGAAAGATTAGTGGTCGTTAAAGTCGGAAAAGCGCAACTCCTGCTGGGCGTTACACCTGGGAAAATCAGTAAGCTGCATGTGCTGGAAGAGGATCTTGAAGCCGAGATAGCCCCAACGCAGTTTGATTTCAAACGAAAGCTGAAAAGCGCTTTGGGCCAAAAGGAATAAGCATGAATTTCTGGATTCGATTGATAGGGATTGTCTTGCTGCTGGCGCCTGCTGGAAATCTGATGGCGGAAGCGGGCCTGCCTGCCATTCTCGTTGAAACCGGTGAGAATGGTGGCGAAACCTGGAGCCTGAGTCTCCAGGCACTGGCATTGATGACGGTGCTGACTTTGCTGCCGGCCTTTCTGCTGATGATGACCTCATTTACGCGCATCATCATCGTACTGGGTATTTTGCGAACAGCAATGGGCACCGCACAAACACCTTCGAACCAGATTTTACTGGGACTGGCTTTGTTTTTGACGCTATTTATCATGCAGCCGGTTTTCACACAGGTGTATGAAAATGCAGCCACGCCCTACCTGAATGAAGAAATCAATGCAGAGGACGCACTGGCCCGTGCATCTGCGCCCATCAAAGATTTTATGCTTCGGCAAACTCGGGAAGATGATTTGAAACTATTCCTCAATCTTTCAGGCGATAGTGAACTGGAAAGTACAGGGGAGGTTTCCTTCTTTGTATTAATGCCGGCTTTTGTGACCAGCGAATTGAAAACAGCTTTTCAGATTGGCTTCCTGCTGTTTATTCCTTTTTTGATTATTGACCTCGTGGTAGCGAGTGTTCTCATGTCGATGGGCATGATGATGCTCTCGCCACTCATTGTATCGTTACCTTTCAAACTGATGTTGTTCGTGCTGGTGGATGGCTGGACATTGATCCTGGGCACGCTGGCTGGCAGCTTCTTTTTATAGGGAAATAAAATGACACCTGATTCCGTAATTTCGATAGGCCAGGACGCTCTGACACTGACTGTCATGATTGCAGCACCTCTGCTACTCGCCGCACTAGCGGTCGGGTTGTTGGTTGGTATGTTTCAGGCGGCCACCCAAATTAATGAAATGACCCTGAGCTTTATTCCTAAACTCCTGTCTCTGGTCTTTATGTTATTTGCGACCGGACCCTGGATTCTTTCCACGCTAATGAACTATACCGAGCGATTGATTGGTGAAGTCATCCCACGCGTGATCGGCGGATAGGTTGATGGAACCGCTGTCTTTCACAACAGCAGAAATCACGGCCTGGATCGGTGGATTCTACTGGCCGTTGGTGCGCGTCTCTGGCTTGATGGCGATTGCGCCCATTATTGGTGGAAAGCAAGTGCCTGTACGCATTCGCGTTGGGTTGGCCGTTTTGTTTACCCTGGTCATTTTACCGTTTACAGGCACCACGCCTGTGGTTGAGCCGCTTTCGGCTGAAGGTGTTTTGATTACTGCCCAGCAATTTCTGATTGGTGTCGCCATGGGCTTTATGCTGCAACTGATTTTTAATGCCGTTGCACTGGCCGGCGAGAATATCGCCATGACCATGGGGCTCGGTTTTGCAGTGATGTCTGACCCACAAAATGGCGTACAGGTGCCCGTGGTCGGCCAGTTTTTCATGATCATGGCGACCCTGCTATTTTTAGCCCTTAATGGACACCATGCCGCGCTTGAAATGATGGCCGCCAGTTTTGACTACATGCCGGTTGCAACGATTGGCCTGGGCAGCGAAGTGCTGTGGCAATTGCTGGAATGGTTTGGCGTGCTTTTTCGTGGTGCTGTTTCCATTGCTTTACCCGCAGTCGCAGCACTGTTGACCGTCAATCTGGTGATGGGTGTGATGACGAAGGCGGCACCACAACTGAATATTTTCTCTGTTGGTTTTCCGGTCACCATGACGGTCGGATTTGTCGTAATCCTGGTGTCTCTGCCCAGCTTTCTGCCGATTTTTGAAAATCTCCTGAGCGACACGTTTGATGTCATAGCCACCTTGTTTACGGGGAGGCAATAGCCATGGCTGAACAAAACTCCGGGCAGGAACGCACCGAACAACCGACGGAGAAACGTCTCAAGGACTCACGTGAAAAAGGTCAGGTGCCCCGCTCACGTGAACTCAATACCATGGTTGTCATGTTGGCTTCTGCGATGGGGTTGTTCGTCTTTGGTGGTTCCATGGGAGAGAAGTTAATGCGGCTGATCAGCATGGACTTGCACCTGGATCGTCGACAATTGTTTGACAAGGGAGCCATTACTGAAGCACTGGCGACCAATGTGTTGGGTGCGCTGGCGATGCTGGCACCCTTTCTGGTGCTGATGATGGTGGCTGCTTTTGTTGGCCCGTTAATGATGAGTGGTTGGTCGTTTAGCGCCAAGGCTTTAACGCCAAAGCTGGATAAGTTGAATCCACTCAAAGGCATGAAGCGTGTGTTTGGCGTGCAGGGGCTCGTCGAACTGCTCAAAGCGCTGGCCAAATTTCTGCTGCTGGGCTCGGCTGCACTGTTACTGCTACACATGCTTTCTGAACGATATATCACACTTGGGCAAGCACCCTTGCTACAGGGGATTCAGTCTGGCATGCAGCTCATCCTGCTGGTTTTTCTGGTGCTGGCGTTGACGCTGGGGCTGGTTGCGGCAATCGATGTGCCTTATCAGAAATGGACACACATGAAAAAACTTCGCATGACGGTTCAGGAAGTAAAACAGGAGTCGAAAGAAACAGAAGGTAACCCGGAAGTGCGTGGCAAGGTGCGGAGTCTGCAACAGCAAATGGCGCAGCGGCGCATGCTGCAGGAAGTCCCTGATGCTGATGTCATCATCGTCAACCCGACTCATTTTTCTGTGGCGCTACGCTACGATGAAGCCAATCAGCAGGCGCCACGTGTAGTAGCCAAAGGCGTTGATTTTCTCGCGCTAAAAATTCGTGAAATCGCAACTGCACATGATGTGCCGATTTTTTCAGCGCCACCGCTTTCGCGCGCACTGTATCACCACACTGAGATTGACCAGGAAATTCCGGCAGAGCTTTATCTGGCCATTGCCCAGATTCTTGCCTATGTCTACCAGCTTGAAAACAGTCTGCAGGGCGAGGGTCCGGCTCCCGAAAAACCCACTGATCTGCAGGTCCCAGAAAAATTCCATGTGCCAGAAGAAACATAGACCATGAAAAATTCAAATCTGATTAAAACAATATCTGAAATGACTCGTAACGGGCTTGGTGCGCCACTGCTCGTCATTATCATCCTGGCGATGATGATCGTGCCGATGCCTGCCATCGGGCTCGACCTGTTATTTACGTTTAATATTGCGCTGTCGCTGGTTGTGCTGATGGTGACGGTGTATACGCTCAGGCCACTGGAGTTTTCCTCTTTTCCGACCGTCCTTCTGGTTGCCACCATGTTACGTCTGGCCCTGAATATTGCCTCGACACGGGTCGTTTTGCTCGAAGGTCATACTGGCGCTGCTGCAGCGGGTAACGTCATCGAATCGTTTGGAGAATTTGTAATCGGAGGGAACTACGCTGTCGGTCTGGTTGTGTTTGCGATTCTGGTGATCATCAATTTTGTCGTGGTCACAAAAGGTGCAGGCCGGGTATCTGAAGTCACAGCACGTTTCACACTGGACGCGATGCCGGGCAAACAGATGGCGATTGACGCGGACTTGAATGCCGGTTTGATCGATCAGGATCAGGCCCGCAAACGGCGCGAAGATGTGGCCCAGGAAGCTGACTTCTACGGCTCAATGGATGGCGCGAGTAAATTTGTCCGCGGCGACGCTGTGGCCGGATTGTTAATTCTGTTTATCAACTTAATCGGTGGGTTGGCAATTGGCATTGGCCAGCATGATCTGAGTTTCAGTGTAGCCGCCGAGAACTATACCTTACTGACGATTGGTGACGGACTGGTGGCGCAAATTCCGTCCCTGTTGCTTTCGATGGCGACTGCGATCATCGTAACCCGTGTTTCCAGTTCCCAGGATATGGGCGAACAAATCATCGGTCAGATGTTCAGTGATCGCCGGGCCCTGGTGATCACTGCTGTGGTGATCGGCATGCTGGGCCTGCTTCCGGGGATGCCGAATGTTGTGTTCCTGGGTTTTGCCGGACTCGCAGGGGGTTATGCCTGGTGGTCGTCAAAACAAACCAAAGTTGAGGTAATCGAAGCAGAGGAAATCCTCGAGGAAGATAGCCTGCCTGAACAGAAAGACCTGTCCTGGGATGATGTACGCTCCGTTGATATTATTGGTCTCGAAGTCGGTTATCGTTTGATCCCGCTGGTCGACGCCAGGCAGGGCGGTAAGTTGCTGGATCGGATCAAGGGTGTACGCAGAAAGCTTTCCGAAGAGCTGGGTTTTCTGGTACATGCCGTGCATATTCGTGACAACCTGGATTTACCACCAGGACGCTATCGCATCACCCTGCTGGGCGTTGCCGAAGGGGAAGCGGATATTCATCCTGACCGTGAGCTTGCGATCAATCCAGGGAATGTGTTTGGTGAACTAAATGGCATCGCCACCAAAGATCCCGCCTTCGGTATGGATGCGCTCTGGATTGAACCGGCGCAGCGTGATCATGCGCAGACCTTAGGTTACACAGTGGTGGATGCAGGCACGGTGATCGCGACCCACCTCAGCAAAGTGCTACAGGAACACGCGGGCGATTTACTTGGCCATGAAGAAGTTCAGCAGTTGCTGGACAAACTCGCACAAAGCAATCCCAAACTGGTTGAAGATCTGGTGCCCAAGACACTGCCGCTTTCAATGGTCGTCAAGGTGCTGCAGAACTTGCTGACAGAAGGCATCCCGGTGCGTGATATGCGCACGATTGCCGAAACTCTGGCGGAGCAGGCGGTTAACAGTCAGGATGCTGACACTTTGACGGCGATGGTGCGAGTCGCGCTGCGCCGGATGATTACCCGTCAAATCAATGGCTTGGATGACGAGCTGCCAGTGATCACCCTCGATCCTGAACTGGAACAGATATTGCTTCAATCACTACAGAGCGGTACGGAAGGCGGCTTAGGTCTTGAGCCCGGGCTGGCCGAACGACTTTATCAGTCGCTGGCGGAAAGTGCGCAGCGTCAGGAAGTGAGTGGAGAGGCGGCTGTGCTATTGGTCAGCCCGCAACTACGCCCCTGGTTAGCCAGGTTAATTCGCCACACAGTGCCGACCTTGAAAGTGCTGGCCTACAACGAGATTGCTGAAAGCAAGCAGCTCAAAGTGATTGCAAACATAGGAAACGAAACGCCAGTCGAGCGCTTAAGCCCGGCGGCATAGGTAAGGTAATACGACAATGCAAATTAAACGTTTTTTCGCCAGTGATACGCACAAAGCATTACGCATGGTGCGTGAGGGGATGGGCCCTGATGCCGTCATAATTGCAAATCATTCAGTTGATGGCGGCGTAGAGATTGTCGCTTCGGGTGATTATGACGATTCTAAAATTGAAATCTTAAGCAAGGGCAGCGAAGAGGCAGTCGCCGACGTTCAGGCTCCCAGGGAAAGTAATGTTAACCACGATAAAGTGATTGACAGTATGCGCGATGAAATCCATCAGTTAAAGAACATGATGGAAAGTCAGCTTTCTGCCATGAAAGTAGGGCAATGGGGCCAGCAGGATAAAGTGCGAGCAGGATTGTTCAAACAATTTTCCAAACTTGGTCTGGGTGCTGATCTGATTACCCGGTTTGTTGCGGCAGTCGGTGGTGAGAAGGATTTTCGCTCAGCCTCTCGTAAAGCACTGGCGCTGCTCGCCCGAAAATTAATCACCACGGAAAAAAATATTATTCAGGAAGGAGGCATCGTTGTTCTGGTTGGCCCGACGGGTGCTGGAAAAACCACAACGATTGCTAAATTGGCTGCGCAATTTTCGATGCATCACGGTACGCAGGATATCGTATTGGTAAGCGCGGACAATCGTCGTATTGGCGCGCATGAGCAGTTACTCGCATTTGGTAAATTACTGGGTATTCCAGTTTTGCATGCTCGAAATCAGCAGGAACTGGATATGACGTTGTCGACCTTGACGGATAAAAAGTTAGTGCTGGTCGATAGTTCAGGCATGGGTCAGGCGGATTTGTCCAATCTGGATCAGATACTGGGGATGAGTAGCCATCACAAAGATATCGAGCATTACCTCGTCTTGCCGGCCACCATGCAGCGCGTTGCCATGGACAGAATTTTAACCGCTACGCGCAAAAAGAAAATCGCGGGTTGCATCCTCACAAAAGTGGATGAGGCCGCCGCACTGGGAGACGCCTTTACCAGCCTGCTACGCCATAAGCTGCCGATCGCATTCTGGGCAGATGGTCAGCGCATACAGGAAGACCTGTATCACGCAAACGTGGTGGAACTGGTGACGCGCGCCGTTTCGCTGGCCAAAATTCGGCATGAAAATAAAGACGACCGGCTCATGCTGGCCATGCTCAACAATGCCAGCCAATCAACAGGACTGAGACACTAACTGAAGGGATGAGAATGGACACACACACACAACAATCTTCAGACCCCGTACAGGTCATTGCTGTAACCAGCGGCAAGGGCGGTGTGGGTAAAACAACGACCTCTATTAATCTGGCCGTCGCGCTGAAACTGCAAGGCCGGTCCGTCATGATTATGGATGCTGATCTGGGGTTGGCGAACATCGATGTCATGCTGGGGTTGAAACCAAAATATAATCTTTCGCATGTGCTCCAGGGTAAGTGTGAACTCAACGATGTGATCGTCAAAGGCCCACAGGATTTACTGATCGTACCGGCGGCATCGGGCATGCAGGCTATGTCAGAATTAAGCCCGGCCGAACATCAGGGGCTGATCCATGCTTTCAGTGATATCGGTTATGACATCGATACCTTGATTATTGATACGGCCGCAGGCATCAGTGATGCGGTGACAAGTTTCTGCAAGGCGGCGCACGAAGTTGTCGTCGTCCTGAATGATGAACCGGCATCGCTTGCAGATAGTTATGCTTTAATCAAAGTGCTGAACCGCGACCACGGCGTTGACCAGTTTCGAGTGCTCGCAAACAACGTAGAATCTGACCAGGCTGGTTTTCAGCACTACACGCATTTACTGGCTGTGGCCGAACGTTTTCTGGATGTCAATCTGGATTATATGGGCTTCATTCCGAGTGACCCCTATCAGCGCAAAGCCAATCGACGTCAGTCATTGATCAGTGAAGTTTATCCTCGCAGCAAAGCATCAAAAGCCTGGCAGCGCATCGCTGAAAATGTGGAAGCCTGGTCGGTCGATTATGCTGCCAGCGGCAAGCTCGAATTTTTCATAGAACGTTTACTTACACCTGAAACTGTACTGGAGGTTGCCAGATGAACGGCCATGCTATGTACACCAGCATCCAGCATCAGAGCAGTGATGATCTGCTGCTGCAACACGCACCGCTGGTTAAAAAAATTGCCTACCATCTGCATGCAAGATTGCCAGACAACGTTCAGGTCGATGACCTGATACAGGCGGGGATGATGGGCTTGCTGGAAGCGATCAACCAGTTTGATGCGATCCATGGCGCCAGCCTTGAAACCTACGCCGGAATTCGCATTCGCGGAGCCATGCTGGATGAAGTCCGCAGCAATGACTGGACGCCGCGTTCAGTCAGCCGCAATCTGCGTGAAATGGCGGCTGCCATCAGCAAGGTCGAGGCGCGCAACAGCGGCCCGGCCAAAGAATCAGAGATCGCAAAAGAGCTTGGCGTATCGCTGGAAAAATATCAAAAAATGTCGCGTGAAGCCTCCATGGCGCGCATGTTCAGTTTTGAAGAACTGGACGGAGGCGATGATGGTCCCAGTTTTGACGCGGTAGATTCTGCGGACGGACCCAGCGAGTTATTTCAGGATCAGGACTTTCGAGATTCACTGGCCGGTACGATTCAAAATCTGCCGGAGCGTGAGCAATTAGTCATGTCGCTTTACTACGAGGAAGAGCTCAATTTGCGAGAAATCGGTGAAGTGCTGGATGTCAGCGAATCCCGCGTCAGCCAGATCCACGGACAGGCGATGGCTCGCATCCGTGCGGGCATGCAGGAATGGACAGCTAACATTTAACCAGGAGATCCCATGCCAGACTTATCCGGTTTAAACCTTATTCACCTGTTCCAGGCGATCGGCGCAATAAGCCTGCTGATTGTGATCAGATTGTTGATTACCGACTCCAGCAAGGAAAATAAAATCCTGCACGCAAATGTTGAAAATCAACGACTACAAATTGCAGAATTACTTAACGCAGTGCAATACCTCAGCCAGACCACAGAAGACCTCAAGCAGGAGAAAAAACAACTGCGCAAAGAAATTGATATTCGCGGACTTTACGATGGCGCAACCGACGCACACCTGCAGGCAATCAACTCAGCCAGAGCGGGCGCATCAGCAAAAGATATTGCAGAAAACTACAATCTTATTGCAGCTGAAGCCGAGTTAATTGTTTCGATGCATGGGAAGCAAAATCAGCAACGCAAGCATTAATCTTTAATTTCCAGCTGACCTCGCATCTGATAAATAAACGCCAATAATTCGGCCACAACCAGGTAGAGCGTTTCGGGTATTTGATCGCCCAGCTCGACATTGTAAAGCAGTCCGGCTAGTGCAGGATCTTCTTCCAGCGGGATGCCATGTTCCTGAGCAGTCTCAATAATCCGTTGTGCAATTTCGCCACCACCTTTTGCGGTCACGCGTGGCGCATCGTTTCCGTCGTAGTGAAGTGCAACAGCCAGCTTTGGTTTTTTCATGCTTGCTGCTCCAGCAGGGGAGAGTGCTTTTCTGTATTGTGTTGCTCGGGTGGCTTGCCTTTGAAAATCTGAATTTGTTCTGACGTAATGCCCGTGGCGCGAAGCTGTGACAATAACGTGTCTTTGTAGCGTTGAAAAATATTTTCTGTTAAAGGTTCTTCGGCCCAAATCGTTAAGAATAAATTTTTATTTTTAAATTTTAATTTTGCATGGATCGGCCCTAGTGATTTTGGGGCAATTGCAAACTCAATTACCCAGGCGTCTTCGAATTGATCTTCTTGTTCGGACTTTTGCTGTTCAATGCGTAGCTGCAACAGGTCAGTATTCTCTTTTTCCACCAGCGGTATTTCCATTAACCAGACACGGGATAATTCACCTTCGCGCGGCAAGGATTCCAGCTGGTTTAACCGATGCCGCGCAAGCGCCGACTCGACTGCGTCAAGTAAATCTGCTGTTTGAAAGTTGCCGATTGTTGTTGAGAGAATTTGCGCAACAGGTGACGCTTGCCGATTAGGCGGTGGTGTGGTTTTACCAGTTGGTTGTTTACTGCTTTGTTTTTCTGTGTTTAACAGGCGTTTAAGTTCGTGCTGAAAAATTAGCATTGCCGCTTTTAAATCTGAATGCAGTAATGCCGGGTTAACTGTTCCGGGTGGCTGACCCAGACGATGCTCCAGACTTAACCCTGAATTTTGCAGCAATGTTTTTAGCTCGGCAGACTGTTGCGCCTGTAATGCTTTAGGTAATTTTGCCAGCAACTGGTTGGCCAGTGTTTTTATATCAGTCGGTAATTCAGACTGACTGAGGTTGGCAGCGGATAATAAACCAGTCAATTTCGACAGACTTCCCTGACGTGGTAAGTCGAGCAGGCGCAGGTTTCTCACAAGCTGGCCTGCCGAATTATTTTGTAACAAGCGAAGCACGGGCAAATCTCCACCGCGCAAAACTTCGAGTTTAAGTGCAGCGCCGACTGGCAATTTCCCCAACCCTTGAGCGGCAAAATCGTGCCGCCCAATACGGAGAAATTTTTCCGCCCCTTCACCCTGCATAACTTTACCATTCAGCATCTGACCAACCTGTAAACGCAAGGCCGCGTTGGCCTCGGTTTTGTTTGCCAGCTGTGTTGCTGATGATGTTGCTGTAATCGTTTTCACTTTTTATCTTTTTCCTATTAACCCGGCAGCCTAATATATCTGGTTCAGCCACTGTGTGCCGGGTCGCGGCAAGGCATCAATACGCCGCTGTAGCACTCCTACAGCAAGTATTGATAACGCAGTCCGTGGCC
>DTYI01000059.1 GCA_012961935.1 Thiotrichales bacterium
GCTGTGCATCCCGCTTTTTCAATAGCGCCATCTGGCCTTTTTAAGGAATACAAAAATGAAAACATTAAACATATGGATAGCCATTTTCTTTTTCATCCTGCTGGCCCTGCCGGTGCAGGCTGAGCGGGTCAAGGATCTCGCCTCGGTCGCAGGCGTGCGCGAAAACCAGTTACTGGGTTATGGTCTGGTAGTCGGCCTTGACGGCACGGGTGACTCAACCAGTCAGACAGCTTTCACCGAGCAAAGCATCAGAAGCATGCTCGCTCAGTACGGTGTCACCATCCCGCCAGGCGTCAAAATTCAGCCCAAGAATGTCGCGGCTGTAACCATTCACGCTACCTTGCCACCTTTTGTTAAACCCGGACAAAGGATTGACGTCACGGCTTCTTCGCTGGGCAACGCAAAAAGCCTGCGTGGTGGCAGTCTGCTGATGAGCCCCCTGAAAGGCGCAGACGGCCAGGTTTACGCGATCGCCCAGGGCAGTCTGGTTGTCGGCGGGCTGGGGGTGTCTGGCAATGATGGTTCGCGGATTGCGATCAACATACCCAGCGTTGGACGCATTCCCAACGGCGCAACGGTTGAACGTATCGTGCCCACCGCATTTAACACTAGCAACGAGGTCATTCTGAATCTGCATTCACCGGATTTCACCACGGCAAAACGCCTTGAGCAGGCCATCAACAAAAAACTCGGTACCAACGAAGCCGCAGCGATAGACGCCGTATCGATTAAAGTAAAGGCGCCTAAATCACCCAGCCAGCGTGTTGCCTTTGTCTCCTTCCTGGAAACGCTGGAAGTCGACCCCGGCGATGCGGCCGCAAAAATTATCGTCAACTCACGTACCGGGACTATCGTCATCGGCAGCCATGTAAAAGTCATGCCCGCGGCGGTTACGCATGGCAGCCTGACCGTCACCATCACAGAAGATGTCACCGTCAGCCAGCCAGAACCCTTTTCAAAAGGAAAAACCGTCACCGCACCACGCAGTGATATTGAAATCGAGCAGGCAAGCAGCCGCATGTTCAAGCTCGAAGGTGGCGTCACATTAAACGAAATCGTGCGCGCCGTGAATCAGGTTGGTGCGGCGCCAGGTGATCTGGTGGCCATTCTTGAAGCGCTGAAACAGGCCGGCGCTCTGCGTGCACAGTTGATTGTTATCTGATGATTATAGAGAACGAAAGTCTCATGCATAGGCAAGATTGTTATATGAGCATAAGGCTCCCCTCTTTAGCAAAGAGGGGCTGGGGGAGATTTGAAACCCTGAATAAATACCTTGCTATCAAAGTGTTAACAAGCCTTTTAAATCCCCCTCAATCCCCCTTTATAAAGGGGGGAGGAAAATAGTTTTGCATCTTGCGCGAGTACACAGCGTTTCCAGATAGAAACTAAGCCATGAGTAATCAATCATCACTCGCCGGGATTTACACAGACTTTCAGGGTCTGGGTGAGCTCCGTGCGGGCGTTAAAAGGCAGGACAAGGAAGCCAGCCGGGAAGCCGCGCAACAGTTTGAATCACTATTTATTCAGACCATGCTGAAAAGCATGCGTCAGGCAACGGACGGTGACTCACTCACGGGAAGCGATCAGATGAATATGTACCGCGACATGATGGATCAGCAATTATCGATTGATCTGGCCAAACGCGGTGGCATTGGTATCGCTGCCGTGATTCAGCGCCAGCTGGGTTCATTTGAAGACAATGAAAACAAACCCAGCAACAACTCTACAGAAAAAACCGCGCATGCAGGCTTCCCCTATTCCAGACATTCTCTGGCGTTGGCTAACCGGCTTTGGAACGGCATATCGCCTTCATCTCAAGCCATTATCCAGCCTGCAAATGCAAAATGGAAAACGCATGAAGATTTTATTCAAACCTTAAAACCTGCGGCTCATGCAGCAGCCGCAAAACTCGGCACACAGCCCGAAGCAATCCTGGCAGTCGCCGCGCTTGAAACCGGTTGGGGCAAACATGTCATGCCAGCACAAAATGGTAACAGCAGTTTTAATTTATTTGGCATCAAAGCTTCAAAAGGCTGGCGACAGGGGAAAGTCATGGCGACTACGCTGGAATTTGAGAACGGCGCCATGCAAAAACGCCGCGAGCCCTTCCGCACTTATAACAACCCGGCCGAATCCGTCGCCGATTTTGCTGATTTCATTCAACGCAATCCGCGCTACCAGTCAGCGTTAAACAACGCCGGCAACCCGGAAAAGTTTTTACAGGAAATACACAAGGCCGGTTACGCCACTGATCCAGATTACAGCAAAAAAGTTGTTTCTGTGATGCGCCAGATTCAGGCGATGACTCAAGATTCAGTGACTGTCGCCGATAACAGTATCTAGATATGTCAAACGAAAACATAAATTATGGCTGATTCACTCAGAACAGGTTTATCCGGTTTGCTCGCATTTCAGCGCGCAATCGCCACCACTGCGCACAATATTTCCAACGCGAATACCGAGGGCTACTCACGGCAACGGGTTGGACTGACTGCGCGCCCGACCACTTCGATGGGGTTTGGTTTTATCGGTCACGGCGTACAGGTTAATAGCGTCGAAAGAATTCAGGATCAGTTCACACAGGTGCGTCTCCAGCAGACCAGCAGTGAACAGGCGCGCACCAGCACTTACTACAGCATGATCAGCCGTATCGATAGCTTAATCGCTGACGACAACGCCAGCCTTTCTCCGGTGATGGAGAATTTTTTCAACGCCGTGCAGGATCTGAATAATAACCCAGCCTCAGCCGCTTCTCGCAATGCCATGTTGAACGCCGCCAAAAATCTGGCCGGTCGTTTCAACACGCTTCAAGGACAATTTGACGACTTGCAGGGTGAAGTGAATAGCCGCGTCGGCGCTTCTGTGAATGAAATCAACAGCCTCGCCAGTAACATCGCAAAGTTGAATAATGAAATCGTCTCAGCTCAGGGCCAGGCGAACGGAAACCCTCCCAATGACCTGCTGGATCAACGCGGCCAGCTTCTGAATGAATTATCTCAGCTCACATCGATCACCACCCTGCCCCAGGATAATGGTGCAGTAAACGTATTCATCGGCAATGGCCTGAACCTGGTTGTCGGCAATCAGGCGCAAACCTTGAGTACTGTCCAGGATCCATCGCAACCTGAAAAAAAGCAGGTCGCGCTGCAAACAATTAACGGCACCCAGCTTGTCAACGACAAATTAACCGGCGGCAGTCTGGGCGGGCTGATGGATTTCCAGCGCGAGGCGCTGGATCCTGCCATCAATGAACTCGGCAGAATCGCAGCCGTGATGGCTGACAGTTTTAACCAGCAGCACCAGCAAGGCGTGGATTTAAACGGCGACATGGGCGGGAATTTCTTTTCCGTGCCACAGCCAACCGTCAGCAGTCGCAGCTTCAATACCGGCACCGGCGCAGTCACGGCGACATTCACTGATGTCACAGCGATAAGCGCCTCTGATTATCAACTCGGATTTGACGGCAGCAACTACACCCTGACCCGGCTTTCCGACAACACACAGGTTAGCGGCGGCCTGCCACTGGCTATGGATGGCCTTGAAATTAATATCACAGGCGCACCCGCAGCGGGTGATTCATTTACGATTCGCCCAACCGCAAAAGCGGCCCGGGCTTTTTCAGTTGACCTGACGGATGCCAGCAAAATTGCCATGGCCTCGCCGTTGCGCAGCGAAGCGCCCGTATCCAACCTGGGTACGGCAAGCGTTACGCCGCCGCAAATTCTGGATACCAGCAACCCGGACTTCAGCGACACCGTTGAAATTCGCTTCAACAGCCCGGCAAATACTTATGATGTCGTCAACGTCACGGACGGCAGCACGCTCGCCAGCGGCGTTGCCTTTACGGATGGCGGCGATATTGATGTTCAGGGCTGGCGAGTACAGGTCAACGGCACACCACAGGCCGGTGATGTATTCCGCGTCGAGGCCAGCACTGGCAGTACAGCCGACAACAGCAATGGTCAGTTACTGGCCGGCGTGCAAAATCTTTCGCTGGTTGGCGGTACCACCAAACTCCAGGAAAGTTACGCCAGCCTGGTCGGCCAGGTCGGCAGCCAAACCCGGCAGGCAGAGATCAACAGCAAATCAATGGATGGCCTGCTAACCCAGGCGCGTGAAGCACGCGAAAACGTTTCCGGCGTCAACCTGGATGAAGAAGCGATTAACCTGACTCGCTACCAGCAGGCTTATCAGGCGGCTGCGCAGGTCATCACGACAGCTAATTCAATGTTTGACACATTACTAAACGCAGTAAGGAGATAAGAATCCTAAAATCCTCAGTTAACCGCTATGAATAATTGTTATATCTATGAGATTTCTTAAAATTAATACCAACCCTGACTTCACCCATAAGGTGAGAGCGCTACAGGGCAGATTGCACAGCTCTGATGACGCATGGCCGCGTTGTAACTGCTTGAAAGGGAATGCCATTCCGCGCAGTTACGCCTTGCCCTGCATCATCAGAGCCGCACACTCTACCCTGCCCAACCGAGGATTTTAGGATAATGCGAATTTCCAGTTCCTATTTCAGCCGACAAACTGCAACTGAAATGATGCGCCAGCAAAGCGAGATTGCAAAAACCCAGGCGCAGATTTCGAGCGGCAAACGAATCAATAAACCATCAGACGACCCTGCCTCTGCAGCAAGAGTTGAGGAACTAAACCAGGCATCCAGCCAGCTCGAACAATATGACCGCAACGGCACTTTTGCCGAGTCTCGCCTGAGCCTGGAAGAAACTGCGCTGGGCAGCGTATCAAATGTTTTATTGCGCATGAAAGAACTCGCACTTTCCGCCAATACTGACACAATTGCCGCACAGGACAGCAATGCTTTTCTGGCAGAAATCGAACAGCAATTAAGTGAATTAATTGACTACGCCAACACAATCGACAGTAACGGCGATTATCTATTCGCTGGAAACAATGGCGACACCCAGCCTTTCAGTGGAAACAACCCCGTGAGTTACGCAGGCGATGACGGGGTGCAAACTGTGCAAATTGGGCCGGGTCGCACGGTGACAACCAGCCACTCCGGCATGGATGTTTTTCAACGCATCCGCAATGGCAACGGTAAATTCAATGTCAACGCCGCTGCGGGCAATACGGGTACTGCCATCATTTCGCAGGGCAGCGTGACGGATAACGCCCTGTTTCAACAAAATGACTACAGCATCCAGTTTACATCAGCGACCACCTATGACGTGGTTGATAACACAACGGGAAGCACACTTGTAACCGGGGCCACCTACACAGCAGACGCACAAATTCAATTTGCCGGCTTACAGGTCAGCATCTCCGGCACGCCAGCGACTGGCGATAATTTCCAGATCAAGCCGAGCACAAATCAGGATTTATTTCAGACCGTGAATAACTTCATCGACATCCTGAAAAACCCGCCTGCCAATGATGCCGAGAAAGCACAGCGCAGACAAAAAATGAACGCATTTATGAGCGATCTGGATCAGACATTTGAGCATATCAATTCAAGTCGCAGCGAGGTCGGAACCCGGCTTAAATACATCGATAGCTCACGCGAAGAAAACAGCGCCATTAAATTTCAGGTAGATAAAACCATCGCAGAACTGGAAGACCTGGATTACGCCGAGGCGATCAGCAGATTACAGTTTCAGATGACGACGCTTGAAGCGATCCAGCGAACATTCTCGCGCCTGGAAGGCATGTCTCTATTTAACTACTTACGTTAGAAACTGACAAATTTATTTCACCGTAAAGCTTCCGCATCCTGCTCACGCTCCTTACCTACTTCCTTGTAGGCAAAGACGCAGAGAACGCAAAGAAATAAAAGAATCTTTTTTTAAACCGTTGCGGTGATCAGTTTACAGGCCAAAATTCCCGACAAACGAAAGCGGCTCTGGCATACGGTTTGCATCATATCTTTCAGTGACGCTCAAGCGTCAAAAACACAACAGGCCCTGATATGGATTTCCACTCGTTTTCCGCTATCAGGGACGCATGGCAAAAGGAGATAAACAGTGGCAGCAAGTATTTTAGCAGTGGATGATTCACCTTCCATGCGACAGATGGTTTCTTTCACATTGCAAAGCGCCGGCTACGACGTTGTGATTGCTAATGATGGCGTCGAAGCATTAGAAATTGCCGAGAAATCACCCGATATCAACCTGGTTTTAACAGACGTCAATATGCCCAACATGGATGGCATCACACTGGTCAAACATTTGCGCAATCTTGAGGATTACAAGTTCAAACCCATCCTCGTTTTAACCACTGAATCCAGCACAGAAAAAAAGATGATGGGGAAAAACGCTGGCGCAACAGGCTGGATTGTTAAGCCGTTTGATCCTGAGCAACTACTGAACACACTGCGCAGAGTGCTCGACTGATGTCTATCGACCTTTCTGAATTCCACGATATTTTCTTCGAAGAATGTTTTGAAGGGCTTAGCGTCATGGAGTCTGGGCTTTTAACGCTGGACAACGGCACCGACGTCGAAGAAATCAATTCAATTTTCCGCGCAGCGCACTCCATTAAAGGTGGCGGCGCTTCCTTTGGTTTTATGGATATTTCCAATTTCACCCACGTCATGGAAACGCTGCTGGATGAAATGCGTGATGGCCGCCGCGAAGTCACACAGCCAATTGTTGACCTGTTACTGGAATCAGTTGATGTGCTGCAGGAAATGGTCACCGCTGCAAAGGACGGTGAAGAAAGCGACACTGAGCGCACGGCCAAAGTGCACAAAAAACTGGAAGCCATGCTGGCTGGCGAATCGGCAGATGCTGAAAAAGAAGCAATTGCAGTGGCTGACACAAAAGAGGAAACTGCTGCCGAAAAAACAGAAGCCAGCGGCTGGCAAATTAAATTCAAACCCCACCCTGACATGATCAAGGGCGGCAATGATCCGGCAAGAATTTTCCGCGAGTTGCAAAATCTTGCCGACATGACCATCACGGTTGATGTCTCAGAATTACCGGCATTTTGTGATCTCGAACCGGAGTCCTCTTATCTGGGCTGGACGCTGGAATTACGCGGTGATGTCCAGGAAACCGAAATTCGTGAATTATTCAGCTGGGTTGAAGATGAAAGCGATCTTGAAATTACACCGCTGGATACTGCTGCTCCCAAAGAAGCCATCAATGAAGATCAAGAAGCTGCAGATAACGCTGTTGAACAACAGACACTCGTTACAGAAGAGGCCAAATCGAAACTCGTTGTTGAAGAAAAATCATCCACCAAAGTAAAACCTGAAACCAAAAAAACCAAACCGGCTTCGGCCAGCAAAGAATCCGGTTCTATTCGCGTCAGCATCGACAAGATTGACGAGCTCATCAATATGGTCGGCGAGCTGGTGATCACTCAATCCATGCTCAGCCAGATTAGCAGCAGCCTGGAAGAAGGCACAGAAACCAATCTGGAAAAATTGCTGGATGGCATTACGCAACTGGAACGCAATACGCGCGAATTGCAGGAAAGCGTACTGCAAATTCGCATGTTACCGATCAGCTTTTCATTCAGCCGCTTCCCACGCCTGGTTCGCGACCTGAGTAAAAAGATGGGCAAGAAAATTGAATTAAAAATGATCGGCGAACAAACCGAGGTGGATAAAACTGTCCTTGAAAAAATAGGCGACCCACTTGTTCACCTGGTGCGTAACTCACTCGATCACGGCATTGAAACGCCGGACATCAGAACAGCTGCGGGTAAACCGGAAACCGGCACACTTGAGCTGCATGCTTACCACGAAGGCGGCGATATTATTATTAAGGTTATTGATGATGGCGCCGGATTAAATCGCGAAAAGATTTTACAGAAAGCCATTGAGAAAGGGCTGGTTAATGAAAACGAAGAAATCTCGGATGAGCGAATTTACAACCTGATTTTCCAACCTGGTTTTTCCACTGCCGATCAGGTCAGCGATGTTTCCGGGCGCGGCGTAGGCATGGATGTAGTGCGGCGCAATATCCGCGATCTAGGCGGTAACGTCAGCATTGATTCAAACGATGGCGCAGGCAGCACCGTCACCATCAGGTTACCTTTAACACTGGCGATACTCGATGGTCAGTTAGTACAAATCGGAGAGGAAACTTACATCGTTTCTCTGGTTTCAATTATCGAATCATTACAGATGGTGCCGGAATCAATTAACAGTATCACTGGCCAATCTGATTTGTACCGGCTACGCAATGAATACATCCCAATCATCCGGGTCAATGAATTATTCGGCATGAAATCCGGCACCACGAATTTGCATGAAGGCCTGTTGGTGGTCGTCGAAGCAGATGGCATGCGTGTCGGTTTATTTGTCGATGATCTGCTCGGCCAGCAACAGGTTGTAATTAAAAGTCTGGAAACTAATTTCAAGCAAATACAGGGCATTTCCGGTGCGACGATTCTGGGCGACGGTACCGTCGCATTAATCATGGATGTGCCCGGATTAATTCAACGGCATTTCGAAACACAATCACGTAAAAACCGCTTAACGGCGGTGGCGTAAAAGAGGATAAAACATGAGCGCGCAGGTACAACTCGCAGAAACAACACTACAGCCAGAAGATGGTCTGGATCAGTATCTTACTTTTATCCTGGCTGGCGAAGATTATGGTGTCGATATTCTTAAAGTCCAGGAAATAAAAGGCTGGGAAGGCGTTACACCGATGCCAAACATGCCTGAATTTATTCTTGGCATTATCAATCTGCGTGGCACCGTCGTGCCAGTGATAGATCTGCGTAAACATTTCCAAATGGAAAGCGCTTCTTTTGACCAAACCACCGTTGTAATCGTCGTCAAGGTCAGTGATGAAAAGCACGTGGAACGCACCATGGGCATCGTTGTTGACGCCGTATCCGAAGTGCATAACATCGCAAAAAATGATCTGAAACCCGCACCGGATTTTGGTGGCGTTGTGGATACCGAAGCCATCAAGGGACTGGCAACCATCAACGAGCAAATGATCATCATGCTCGACATTGACCACTTAATGAATAGCAGCGTACTGCAATTACTTGACCGCAACAACATACAGTAACCACCGATATCAACTGGAATTTTGAAATGAAAAATAACCAACCCATCACTGACCATGAAGTTTCTCTGCCAGAAGGGGAGTTCATTGTTTCCACAACTGATTTGAAAGGGCGTCTTACCAGCGTCAATCGTGCCTTCGTGGAGATCAGTGGTTTCACTAAAGATGAACTCATCGGGAAAAACCATAATATTGTTCGCCACCCGGACATGCCTCCGGCTGCGTTTGAAGACTTATGGAACACCGTCAAGGCAGACAAAGCCTGGTCTGGCATGGTTAAAAACCGCTGTAAAAATGGTGATTATTACTGGGTCAATGCCAACGTTACACCGATTCGGGAAAATGGCAAAACCACTGGCTACATGTCGGTGCGCACCCAGCCATCGCGTGAGGAAGTACAGGCCGCTGAAGAACTTTACAAACAGATCAATAACGGCACAGCCACCTTAAGCCCAGGCCGCTCAGAAAAGATTAAATACTGGTTCAGATCGCTCTACGTGAAATACTATTTCATGGCTTTTATTGCTGCGGCCATTTCATTAGTGGCTGGTGCTGCATTTGCAGGCCATGTGGGCGCAAGCACCACCACGTTGGTCGTTTATTCAGGCATTTCTGCCGCTGCACTGGTCGGGTTTGGTGTTTTATTTTTCCGCCATATTTCCACCCCGCTTGACCAGATGATTTATACGCTGGGTCAATTGGCTGAAGGTAACTTTTCTGACTGGATTTCAATTAACCGTGACGACCGATTCGGTAAAGTCCTGCAGCATCTGAAATCCACACAAATCCGGGTCGGCTACGATGTGAACGAAACCAAAGTCGGTGCCGCCAGAACCAAACGTATTCTCGATGCACTGGATCATATTAATTCAAATATTATGCTGGTAGATCAGGACAATAATATTATTTTCATGAACAAATCATTTTCTGCTCTCTTCGACAAAGCAAAAAATAATTTGAGCGAAGTCATACCAGAACTGAACAAGACTAATCTGATGGGCAATAATATCAGTTTGTTTTATGGCAACTCTGATTTTAAAAATACTTTTGCCAGCCCTATTAAGTCGCCTGTAAAAATGGAAACCCAGATTGGTGGCTGTGAAATACGCATTCATACCACACCTATTTTTGATGAAAACGGCAAGAGCATGGGATCCATCCTGGAGTGGGCAAACTGTTTCCAGGAAGTCGTGATTGAAAAAGAAGTTCAGCGTATCGTAACAGCCGCATTAAATGGCGACCTGAACCAACGAATTGACACATCGAACATGGATGGATTTTTTGAACTACTCAGTAACAACGTGAATGAACTCATTACTGTGTGCAGTGATGTCATTGACGACACCATCATGATTATGAGTGCAATGGCCATGGGAGATCTTACCCGCAAAATTGAGGGTGATTACAAAGGCTCATTCAGCCAGCTCAAAAATGATGTCAATAAAACCATCACCAAAATGACGGAGGTGATGGGAGAAATTAGCGGCAGTGCCGGGCTGGTCTTAAACGGCTCTCAGGAAATTGCTCAGGGTAATATTGACTTGTCGCAACGCACGGAACAGCAGGCCTCTTCATTGGAAGAAACCGCTTCCAGCATGGAAGAAATGACCTCTACGGTGAAGCAAAATGCTGACAACGCACGTCAGGCAAACCAGCTCGCGGCTAGCGCAAGACAACTCGCTGAAGAAGGCGGTGGAATCGTCGAAAAAGCGGTGTCTGCCATGACAGAAATTACAGATTCCAGTAACAAAATGGCTTCTATCATCGGCGTCATTGATGAAATTGCCTTTCAGACTAACCTGCTGGCACTTAACGCCGCAGTGGAAGCGGCACGCGCCGGTGAGCAAGGTCGTGGGTTTGCAGTTGTTGCAAGTGAAGTACGCAATCTGGCTGGACGCTCCGCAACGGCTGCGAAGGAAATCAAGGATCTGATTGAAAACAGCATCGACAAAGTTCAGGAGGGTTCAAAACTGGTCGATGACTCTGGAAAAACACTGACTGAAATTGTTGGTTCAGTAAAAAAGGTTAACGATATCATTGCTGAAATCGCAGCTGCTTCGCTGGAACAATCAGAAGGCATCGAACAGGTCAACAAGGCTGTCGCACAAATGGACGAAATGACGCAGCAAAATGCGGCACTCGTGGAACAGGCCGCAGCTGCCAGTGAATCCATGAGCGAACAGGCCACCAGCCTGAACGAACTGGTTGGGTTCTTTAAAACCCGCGGCTCTGCATCGTCAATTCTTGCAAACAACGCCAACGGTGGCCTCGACTTTACCGCCGCGCGCATGGCGCACATGGAATGGAAACGAAAACTGCGCCGCTTCCTTGATGGCAAGGAAAAGATGGATATCAATCAGGCCGTTTCACACCACGACTGTGTGCTTGGAAAATGGTTAGATAACCATGGCATGCAGGCTCACGGGCATCGGCCTGAAATGCAGCATCTATATGAAAACCACGCAACCATGCATGCCATCATAAAAGACGTAATTAATCTGAAACATGACAATCAGGGCGTACAGGCAGAACAGAAATTTCAGGAAGTTTCCTCGCTTTCTGCCAACATTGTTAAGGATTTAAATCATGTCGAAGAACAGGCCGCCGATAGCGAACCAGTGAAGACACCCTCCGCTCCTGCCCAGGTCAAGCCAGCGCCGCAACAGCCGAGAAAAATGAAAGCTGTTGCGAATTCTGACATTGCACAAACAGATGAATGGGAAGAATTTTAATCCTTTTTAATACAGGATCAAGAATAGATATCACACAAACTTTAATTGCTCAAGCAGGAATACAACACAAACGGACAAACAGGCAACGACATGAAAAATATTTTTACCAATTTGACACTTCGCAATAAATTAATCGCCAGCTTTATTCTGGTGCTGTCCATGCAGATTGCAGTGGGACTCAGTTTTACCCACAAGCTCTCGCGTGTAGCCGGCATTAATTCAGAAATTGTCAATGAAGTTCAACCCACACTGATCGCCGCCAAGCAACTGGCCAACGACCAGTTGCATCTGGCGCTGAATCTCGGACTCTACATGCTGGACAAGCAAGACTACCACCTCGAAAGTTTTGAAAAAAATCAGGTCTCATTACAAGGCAACCTGAAAATTCTGAAACAATCTGAATCTATTCAGAACGACCATGAAGTCCGAAAACTGCTGGACGTGATCTCTAACAGAATTGATCAGCTTATAGCCTTCAAGCCTGAAGTCATCGAGCTTGCCGGGAACGATCAGATCAACATCCCAGCAACAAAATACGCATCCGACGAGATCAACCCGTTTGCCATGGAAATCTCACAGCACCTCAGCGAAATGATTCAGATTGAAGAGGAAGAAGAAGCATCAGAGGTTCGAAAAGCCATACTGGCGGACCTGAACAACCTGCGTTATGCCTGGTCAAACCTGATCAACGAGATGCGTCTCTATCTTGCATTCCGAGCGCCTACGGCAAAATCGAACCTGTTACTGCACAAAGAGAATGTTGAAAAACTTATTCAAAAAACCCAGACCTGGAATGATGCGCTGACTTTTGAACAAGCTGATGGCATCGAGCAAGTGGGAGAAAAAACCGAACATTACTTCAATAACCTGGATACCCTGTTTCAGATTCACGAAGGCGACAAGTGGCGCATGGATGCGTGGATTGTGCGCAACAGGATAACCCCAACCCTGGCGCAATTACATAAAGATATTAATCAACTGGTCGGCAAACTGGAAAGCATCAGTGCGGCCTCCAAAGAAACGATCAAATCCCTGCATATCAACGGGCGTAATGAAACTATTCTGTCCATTCTGGCAGGTGTTGTTCTACTGTCCCTGCTTGGCTGGTTAATGGTGCGGAACATCCAGTCCCAGCTTGGTGCCGATCCAAAACAATTATTAAAAATCACGCAGGCAATCGCAGAAGGCGACCTAACCACCAAACTCGACAATGCAAAAATGACGGGCGTTTATAAATCCGTCATCTGCATGCAGAAAAGTCTGCATGAAAGCATTGAGAAAGAACACCGGATTGCGGAAGTCAACGGCCGCATCAAGGAAGCCCTCGATAACGTCAGTGGCAAAGTCATGGTGGCTGATACGAAAGGAAAAATCATTTACACGAACAAGGCCATCGAGAAAATGATGCACAAGATCGAGCCCGACATGAAAAAAGCACTACCTGAATTCGACAGCAACAACCTGGTCGGCTCAAACTTCGACCAGTTCCACAAGAATCCTTCTCATCAGCGCAGTCTACTGAGTGAACTGCAAGAAACCTACATGGCTGAAGTACCCATCGGTGACTTACAATTACGGATTGTTGTCAATCCTGTTTTCGACGCCAACAACGTGCGCATCGGCACTGTTGCCGAATGGTTCGACCGCACCCAGGAAGTCGCCATTGAAAATGACATTCAGGATATTGTCAGCAGCGCCATGTCGGGTGATCTCAACCGCCGTATCGACCTCTCGATTCAGGAAGGCTTTACCCGCCGCTTGAGTGAAAACATCAATCAACTGGTCGATGTCTGTGGCAATGTCATTGATGAGACGGTGCAGGTCATGAGCGCTGTTGCCCATGGTGACCTAACCAGAAAGATCAAGTCCGATTACGAAGGCTCATTCGGCCAGCTAAAAGATGATGTCAACGCGACAATCGCAAAGCTGACAGAAGTTATGGGTGAAATCAACAACAGTGCCACGTCAGTTTTGAGCAGCTCTCAGGAAATTGCCCAGGGCAATACAGACCTGTCCCAGCGCACAGAGCAACAAGCCTCTTCTCTTGAGGAAACCGCGTCCTCCATGGAAGAGATGACTTCAACTGTGCGCCAGAATGCTGACAATGCAAGACAGGCCAATCAGCTGGCTTCCAGCACACGCGAACAGGCTGAACAGGGCGGCCAGGTTGTCAGTAAAGCCATCACCGCCATGACCGGCATCACGGAATCTTCCAACAAGATTGCGGCCATTATCGGTGTCATTGATGAGATTGCTTTCCAGACCAATCTGCTGGCCCTGAATGCGGCGGTGGAAGCAGCGCGTGCGGGTGAACAGGGCCGCGGATTTGCCGTCGTCGCCAGCGAAGTTCGCAATCTGGCTGGGCGCTCTGCAACGGCAGCAAAAGAAATTAAAGAATTGATTGAGGATAGCGTTGTTAAAGTCGAGGAAGGTTCCAAGCTGGTGGATGCCTCCGGTCAGACGTTGGATGAAATTATGAATTCGGTGAAAAAAGTCAGTGACATCATTGCTGAAATCGCTGCTGCCTCACAGGAACAATCGGAGGGTATCGAACAGGTCAACAAGGCCATTGCACAGATGGATGAGATGACGCAGCAAAATGCAGCGTTGGTTGAAGAAGCAGCCGCCGCTTCTGAGTCCATGGGTGAGCAGGCCGGTAATCTTAGCAAGATGGTGGGCTTCTTTAAAACCGGCCAGAGCGCCGCAAGTTATGCCGGGCCGGAGCGCAGAAAATCAGAGCGGCCATGGGCTGAACAGGCCACGACAAAAGTCCAGCCACAAAAACCTGTCAGTACAACCAGGTCGGCTAAAGCCGCGACCGGTTCTGCTGATGAAAGCGAATGGGAAGAATTCTAGTCCGGATAAAATTGATGACTAAACTATCGACAAAAAACAGTGAGAATCAACCCGGCATTATCGTGCTGGATTCAAGCATGACAATTACTGACGTGGCCACACTCAAAGATACGCTGAAATGTTATGCCGATTCGGATCAGGATTTAACGCTGGATGGTTCGCAAGTTGAAAGTATTGATACCGTTTCAATGCAATTGTTGCTTGCCTTTATCAAACAACTTGAAAACAACGATTGCATGGTTAACTGGCAGGCGCCTGCAACTGCAATCTGCAATGTCGCACAAGTGTTAGGCCTGGAGCAGGAATTAGGTCTGGACTGCGCAATTGTCTAATTATTTATTAACTCATGGAAAACAAAACAAACAACCCGGATGACGCACATGGATGTGCAAATATCTCGGGCGCAGGAAGCGCAGGAGCGACGGATGCGCAGGAAGTCGCCAGATCATTAAAACTGGCGATTGCGCAAATTAATATGTCGATGCAGGAATCAGATACATCTGTACAACAACTGATTGCATCAATGACGGCAGTGAACACCTGCCTTAACCAGATGAGCACGGTTATCAGCAGAACTGATGACGGGGCCAACGCTGAATCACTTGCCGAAATACAAAAGTATCACAGCACTGCCAACCAGCATATGCAGGATGCCATCATGTCCTTTCAGTTTTATGATCGAATGTCACAACGCTTTGCGCATGTTGAGGAAAACTTGCAGGCGGTTGCTGAAATCATTACAAAGCCGGAACAGCAGCATCCCGAATTATGGAAAGATCTGCAGAAAAAACTGCGTTCAGTTTATTCCACAGAACAGGAACAGACGATGTATCAGGCATTGTTGCATGATCTCTCAGAAACGGAAACTTCACCAGACTCTGCCCTTTTAAATACTAGCCAGACTGCTGGTGAGATAGAATTATTTTGAGGCCAATATGGTAGCTGCAACACAACAAAAAACGGATACTTATCAATTTACGGACAGGAACTTTAATACTCTGCGGGAAATTGTCAGTGAGCAAACAGGTATCAGTTTATCCGACCACAAACGCGATCTTGTCTATGGCCGGTTAACAAGACGTTTGCGTGCATTGGGGCTTAGTGGTTTTGACGCATATTGCGACCTGTTACAAAATAATCCTGGCGAGGAGATGGAGCATTTCACCAATGCTATCACCACTAATCTGACTTCATTTTTTCGTGAACGGCATCATTTCGACTATTTATCTCAGGAATTAATTCCTGATTTGCTACAGCAAAACAGACTCCAAAATTTACGCGTCTGGTCGGCGGGCTGCTCTACGGGTGAAGAGCCTTACTCCATTGCCATAACATTACGCGAATCAATTCCCAACATTGATAATTATGACGTTCGGATCTTAGCAACCGACCTTGATACCAATGTTGTCAAGCAAGCTTCCAGCGGAATTTATGCTGCTTCACGTGTCGAAGGCCTGCCCAAAGAACAACTCCGGCGCTGGTTTTTAAAAGGGAAAGGTGATAATGCTGGCAGCGTTAGAGTAAATAAAGAACTTTGCGACATGATTACCTTCCGGCAATTAAATCTGATGAATGCCTGGCCGATGCAGGGAAAGTTTGACATTATTTTCTGCCGTAACGTAGTTATTTATTTTGATAAGCCCACACAGGCTGTTTTATTTGACCGCTTCGCCAATCAAATACAGGACAACAGTCATTTATTTATAGGCCATTCCGAAAACCTGAATAAAGTAACCGACAGATTTTCGCTAATCGGAAAAACGATTTACAGGAAGATTCGCTAATGAGCATCCAGGCACAAAAAACTGTTTCTGCTGGTCGCCCACCACGGCCACCTACCCTGCCCGGTTTTGAAACCATAAAATCATATTGGGATGCGCAGAATAAAAAATATTCTGCAAGAATTTTACCGGGCGAATATTACGTATCACGTGGTGATGAGATTATTTCCACGGTGCTAGGTTCCTGTGTATCAGCCTGTGTTCGAGATCCCAAAGCAGGCATCGGCGGGATGAATCACTTTATGCTACCAGAAGGTGGGAATTGCGAGCATGGCGTCAATGGCTGTGTTAGCGCTTCCGCTCGTTACGGCAGTTACGCGATGGAACATATGATCAACACCATCCTGGCGAATGGCGGTCGGCGCGAACACCTGGAAATTAAACTGTTCGGTGGCGGGAAAGTGCTGCGATCCTCAACCAACGTTGGCGAAAATAATATCCAGTTTGTGCGTGAATATCTACGGACAGAAGCGCTACCAATAAGCGGTGAAGACCTCGGCGGGCTGCACCCGCGAAAGGTTCTTTATTTTCCATTAAGCGGGCGAGTGCTGATGAAAAAATTACCCATCACAAAAAATGATGAGGTCAGCCAGATTGAACTCAATTACCAACATTCAATTGAACAAAAACCGGTCGTCGGTGAAATTGATCTTTTCTAGGATGAAGCCGTTTCACATCATTAAAGACAAAATAATATGCCAAATAAAATAAAAGTTTTAATCATTGACGATTCGGCTCTCGTTCGAAAATTACTTACGGAAATCCTGGCTGAGGATTCTTCTATTGATGTCGTCGGCACCGCACAGGATCCTTTTATTGCCAGAGAAAAAATAAAACGACTTAATCCGGATGTACTGACACTGGATGTCGAAATGCCAAAGATGGACGGCATTACTTTTCTTCGGAATTTGATGCGCTTGCGACCAATGCCCGTCGTGATGGTTTCCAGTCTGACGCAATCAGGCGCGGATGTGACTTTGCAGGCGCTGGAAATCGGTGCTGTTGATTTCGTCAGCAAACCTGTGGCGGATATTGCCCATCAATTAAAAACTTATGGTGACGAATTAATCGAAAAAATAAAAGCCGCCGCAGGTGCTCGTGTTAAATCCTATCAAGGTAAAACAGTAACAACGCTGCACGTGGATAAAAAACACACAGCCGATGTCATTCTGAACAAATCAACTCGCCATCATTTTACAACCACAGAAGCCATCGTTGCCATCGGCGCATCGACAGGCGGAACAGAAGCCATCAAAGAAGTTTTGATTCGCTTGCCGGCCGATACACCTGGCATTGTAATTACCCAGCATATTCCTGGTAACTTTAGCACGGCTTTTGCAAACCGCATGAATGGTGTGTCCGCCCTGAATGTCTGTGAAGCAAGGGATGGACAACAGATTTTACCAGGACATGCCTACATTGCGCCGGGCGACAAACACCTTTTGGTCAAAGCCAATGGCGCACGCTATCACTGCAAACTTTGCGATGGACCGCCAGTAAACCGTCACAAGCCTTCCGTTGATGTTTTATTTCGATCCGTTGCACAAAGCGCAGGCTCAAATTCTGTCGGAATCTTATTAACGGGCATGGGCGACGACGGCGCAAGAGGACTGAAAGAATTGCAGGAAACCGGCACCACAACTATTGCGCAGGACGAGAAGACCAGTGTGGTCTGGGGCATGCCCGGCGCAGCAGTCAAACTGGAAGCAGCGGACTACATTCTTCCGCTACAGCAAGTCGCCAGCAAAATTGTTGCTTTAACCGAACATGAAAGGCGATTCGGCACATAACTTGCTTTTAAATATCTTATGCCAAAAGGCAATTTTTTAACGACTCAAAGGAGATCATTTATGAATATTTTAATTGTCGATGACAGCCTCGCAATGCGCATGATCGTCATGAAGACTTTACGTGAAGCAGGTTACGATGGCCACGAAATTACCCAGGCGGAAGATGGTGCAAAAGCACTCGAACAAATTAAAAGCAATGAACCTGATATAGTCCTCTGCGACTGGAATATGCCCAACATGACTGGGCCGGAATTACTCGCAGCTTTAAATGATGAGGGTATTAAACCCAAGTTTGGTTTTGTCACCACGGAAGGCACCGACGCCATGCGCGAAAAAGCAATGGAGTTAGGCGCGCGGTTTTTAATCGCCAAGCCCTTTACACCTGAATCATTTAAACAGGAACTTGATAAATATCTGAACTAACTGGTTCTCAGTCTAAAAGGAATATTAAGATGACTACAACTTTTGCAACACCAAAAGAAATCGAAGTGCAGGAAATGCTCGGCATGCTGTACGACGCCGGACTCAGCGTTAAATCCGGTGATGCGCTAGCCACTGAAGCTGGCAGCAAAAGCTTGATTGCGCTGTATGTCGATGACGAAGATCAGCCTGTAACCGTCTGCGCCTGTGATTATAATTTCACCGCATTTGCCGGTGCAGCATTAACAAAAATCCCCAAAGGTGGTGCTGAAGATGCTGCCAGCAGCGGTGACTTTTCAGGCGCCATACTGGGCAACCTGAACGAGGTCATGAATATCTGCTCACGATTATTCATGAACAGTTCAACACCGCATTTACGTCTGGATAAAACTTATAACTCGCCGGATGAAATACCGGAAGGCGCAAAACAAATTCTCAGCAGTTCGGCTGGACGTGCAGACTTTGATGTCACCATACCAGGTTACGGTGACGGCAAACTGGCATTTATTTCAACTTAAGGGCGCCTCTAAAAATCTCTTCGGTCTCCCCTCTCAAAGAGGGGACTTTTATCAAAATTTTTCGTCATTCCTGACCTCCACAGAAAAGAAGAAATCAATAACTTTTTAATGTCGATCGACAATCCTCTCTATCGTATTGATTCTTAATAATTATTATTTTTTCCACAATTTAAAAACTTGACGCAGTTCACTCAAGAAAACACCTCCAGCGCCGATAACCTCAATGTAACGAGAATGCGGTGGGCAACAAACCTGCCGAGTTTTGGAAACCGAGGCATGTTGCCCGCAAACTTACTAGAGGATTTTTA
>DTYI01000060.1 GCA_012961935.1 Thiotrichales bacterium
CGGCGTTATCATTCGCTCATGTAGAATGACTATACATCGCTCATTCTGCCTTGCTGGACGAAAAAAGCGTCCCAGCAGGGCCCATTGGGTTAGTGTTAACAGGCCCTAGCCTGTAAGGCTGGGTGTAATGAATTAGTAAATAGTTTGGAGCTTTTAAAATGGCAGTACAAAAGAGTAAAAAATCGCGATCCAGGCGTGGCATGCGCCGCGCTCATGATAGTTTGGGTGGGCCGACTTTGTCTGTGGATTCTACCACTGGAGAAACGCATCGCCGTCACCACGTCAGTGCGGATGGCTTTTATCGTGGCCGTCAGGTCATTATCCAGGATCAACCCGAAGAAGACGAAGAGTAGCACTTGTCATCATTAATCACCCAGCAGGCGCAACAGGCGCCTGCTGTTGTTTTTATCGTCTGGACAAGACTCTAATATGAGCCGCTACCGCATAGCTCTGGACGCAATGAGCGGCGATCATGGCCCGGGCGTTATCGTCCCCGCAGCTTTGAAAGCACTACATGAGTTTGATGATATAGAGTTAATACTCGTCGGTGACGAATCCCAGCTGACTCCTTTAACCGGGAATAATACCCGGCTGTGTATTCAGCATGCCAGCCAGGTTGTGGACATGGATGAAGCGCCAGCACAGGCGTTGCGGGGGAAAAAAGATTCCTCCATGCGGGTCAGTATCAATCTGGTTAAGAGTGGCGAGGCGGATGCTTGTGTCAGTGCCGGCAACACCGGCGCTTTGATGGCGACTGCCCGTTTCGTGCTCAAAACTCTGCCCGGCATTGATCGCCCGGCTATTTGTACGGCTGTCCCGAGCCTGCATGGCCATACACATATACTTGATCTGGGCGCAAACATTGATTCTTCTGCCGAACAACTTTATCAATTTGCAGTGATGGGTGCGGCTCTGGTCGAAGCTGTCGATGGGAACAGGGCACCCAAAATTGGGTTGTTGAATATTGGCGCAGAAGAGATGAAAGGGAATCAGCAAGTCAGGGATGCTGCAAAATTGCTGAATAAAAGCAAGCTAAACTACATCGGTTTTGTGGAAGGTGACGATATCTACACCAGTGATGTGGATGTCGTCGTTTGTGACGGGTTGATTGGCAATGTGGCGTTAAAAAGCACTGAAGGTGTCGCAAAAATGATTGCCGTCAACCTCAAGGCCGAGTTTATGCGCAACCCTTTGAATAAGCTGATGGGTCTGATCAGCAAGCCTGTTTTATCTGCATTTCGCAAACGTATCGATCCCCGCCGCTACAACGGTGCAAGCCTTCTGGGGCTTAAAGGGATCGCAATAAAAAGTCACGGTAGCGCAGATGAGTTATCCTTCGCTAATGCGATTAAAATAGCTCGTCTTGAGGCGCAGCAGAATATTCCGCAGCGAATTGATAAACTTCTTAAAGAAACATTTGAGAACTGATTATGTATTCACGCATTACCGGCACAGGTAGCTATTTACCAGAGAAAATTCTGGATAATCACGACCTGGAAAAAATGCTGGATACGTCAGATGAATGGATACGAGATCGCACTGGCATTAAAAAACGCCATGTTGTTGTAGACGGTGAAACGACCTGCGATCTGGCCGAAAAATCTGCACGTAACGCCATGGAGATGGCGGGGAAAACAGCAGACGATATTGACCTGATCATCGTTGCGACCACGACACCTGACCGTATTTTCCCCAGTACGGCCTGTCTTTTACAACAACGTCTGGATATTCATGGTTGCACCGCTTTTGATATCCAGGCTGTCTGTACTGGATTCGTTTATGCATTGGGTGTCGCAGATAAATTTATTCGCTCAGGTAGTCACAAATGCGCACTGGTAGTCGGGGCCGAAACACTCTCCAGGATTCTTGACTGGACGGATCGCACGACCTGCGTGCTGTTTGGTGATGGTGCCGGGGCGGTTATCGTTGAAACCTCAGAAGCACCAGGAATATTATCAACACACCTGCATGCAGATGGGCAATACGAAAATCTTCTGACGGTTCCTGCAGGCGTATCCAGCGGTTATGACAAATTGTTGGCCGGAGAAGCCTACGTGCAAATGAGAGGGAATGAAGTCTTTAAGATGGCAGTCAACACCTTAGGAAGGATTGTTGATGAGACACTTGAAGCTAATAATATGAAAAAATCCGACATTGACTGGCTGGTACCGCATCAGGCCAATATCCGCATCATCAAGGCTACTGCCAAAAAGCTGAAGATGCATATGGATCATGTCGTCGTCACTGTTGATGAACATGGCAATACCTCTGCGGCCTCTATCCCATTGGCTTTTGATGTCGCGGTGCGCGAAGAACGTATAAAACCTGGAGAAACCGTCATGATGGAAGCGTTCGGTGGTGGATTTACCTGGGGTTCGGTGTTGTTGAAGCTGTAAAGCGCAGCAATGGTGCCCTTTCGTACATAAAATAGCCCCTTCGGTCACAAAACGGCTTTTTGCTGCGAATGCCGTGACCCAATTCCTGTTTTTTCCCTGACCCAATATTAAACTCGGCTGCAATGAATGGATTAGGAAATGCTTATGTCTGAAATATTATTGGCCGATGCCGACAGCAATTCACAACAACACTATACTCAGCTTCTAGCTGACCTTGATATCAATATTTCAGCTCACTGCTCAAAAGGTGAGGAAGTAATTGATCAGCTGAAGCAAGCAACACCTGATCTAATATTACTTTCCCTGGGGCTGGAAGGACTGGATGCACTGGAAACAGCACGCCATCTGAACCTTAACTATCCAAGAGTACCTGTGCTTTTACAAACAACGCATGGCGGTGGCCCATTTCCCAAAAAGCTAATGGATCTGGGGGCACGGGGTTTTGTCTCACGCGATACATCAGATGATGAATTGTTGAAGGCTATTCACGCGCTATTGGCAGGTGATAAATATATCAGCTGTGAGATCGCACAAACCATCGCGCTGTCTTTGTTGCCAGGTGGCGAGCCTTCTCCACTGGATCGTCTATCTGGTCGGGAAATGCAGATCATCATGCAGCTAAGTCATGGTGATACACCTCAACAAATTTCGACACGGCTGGCATTGAGTCCAAAAACCATCAGCACCTACAAGCACCGAGTCAGAGAAAAATTAAACCTTAAAGATACCCAGGAAATGTGTGTGCTTACGAGCGAACACGGGCTGGTCTAAAGACTAATCGCTGCTGTATCATGGCAGCATGCAATTTAATTCTCAGTGTCAGGAATGTAGCCGTCTCGCTACATTCCTGACAGAAATAAAAGAAAAACACCCCAGTTATTATTGCGCGCCGGTTCCGTCATTTGGAGACACTAACGCGCGGCTTTTAATCGTCGGCCTGGCGCCAGGTATGCATGGAGCCAATGCCACGGGTCGACCTTTCACTGGCGACCACGCCGGCATAATTCTTTATCAAACTTTATATGACTTCGGGTTCAGCAATCAGCCGGTTTCTGTCTCAACTGATGATGATTTAAAACTTAAGAATTGCCGTATCACCAACGCAGTCAAATGCCTGCCGCCTGCGAATAAACCCAAAGGTGAGGAAATACGACAATGTAACCACTTCTTGCAGGCAGAACTTAAATCACTGCCTGGGAAATCAATTGTTTTAGCACTGGGTAAGATTGCACATGATGCTGTTGTCAGAGCCTGTGGTCGTAAATTGAGTGAATTTCGTTTTGCACATGCAGCTGAACATCAGCCAAATGAAAAATTAATTTTGCTGGATAGCTATCATTGCAGCCGCTATAACACCCAGACCAAAAGACTTACAACTGAAATGTTTGCATCTGTTTTTGCACGCGCCCGCGAGCTTATTAGAAATAATTAAGTTATTGAAGTGACAGACAAAAAAGCTTTACTCAAAGGCATTCCAGGCAATCCTGGTGTTTATCGCATGTTTGATGCGAAAAAGGTTTTACTATACGTCGGCAAGGCAAAAAACCTTAAAAAAAGGGTTGCCAGCTATTTTAATAAACATCAGACGCCACGCATTCAGCGACTGGTTGAGCAGATTGAAAAAATTGAATTTACTGTCACGCAAACCGAGGCTGAAGCACTGTTGCTGGAAAGCAACCTCATCAAGCAGCACCGGCCACGTTATAACATTCTGCTGCGGGATGATAAAAGTTATCCCTATATTTATGTCACCACAGAAGACGATTTTCCCAGGCTGACTTTTCACCGTGGCGGCAAAAATAAACCGGGGCGTTATTTTGGGCCTTACCCCAGCGCTGGCGCGGTACGTTCAACCTTAAATCTGCTGCAGAAAATTTTTCAGGTCCGGCAATGTGAAGACAGTTTTTTTCGTAATCGATCCAGACCCTGTTTGCAGTATCAAATTGACCGCTGTTCAGCGCCTTGCGTAGGGAAAATTTCTAAAGAAAAATACCATCAGGATATAGTCGACAGCATTCGCTTTTTAGAAGGTAAAAGCGGGGAAATAATTAATGCCCGTGTGCTGGCAATGGAGGAAGCTGCAAGTAAACAAGAGTATGAGCAAGCAGCGGTATTTCGTGACCAGATTGAATCTCTGCGCCAAATCAGTCAGCAGCAATATATCACTGGTGCAAAAGGGGAGGTTGATATTGTTGTATGCGCAATGGAATCGGGTACTGCCTGTGTACAGGTGTTTTATATCCGTGCCGGCAGCAGCCTTGGTAACCGCAGCTTTTTTCCCAGGTTGCCGGATGCAACAGCAAGCAAAGCAGAAATACTCAGCGCATTTATCAGCCAGTATTATAGCCATCGCGAGATACCGGCTGAATTAATCGTGGATGAGGTTTTGCCCGATACAG
>DTYI01000061.1 GCA_012961935.1 Thiotrichales bacterium
GAAGGCCGGCAGATGGTAATGGTGCTGGCACCGAAAAAGCATTAATTTAGTAGTGAGTAAGTAAAATGCCCAAGATGAAAACTAATCGTGGTGCGGCTAAACGTTTTCGCCGGACCAAATCAGGTGGCTTTAAGCGGAGTCAGTCTTTCCGCAGCCACATTTTGACCAAGAAAAGCACGAAGCGTAAGCGCCAGTTGCGTACGCCTTGCCAGGTTGCTTCCTGTGATACGGCCAGCATCAGCAAGATGCTGCCATACAGCTGAGGACATTGAGTCATGCCAAGAGTTAAAAGGGGCGTCAATGCCCGTGCAAAGCACAAGAAAGTACTGAAAAAAGCCAAAGGTTATTATGGTGCGCGCAGTCGTGTTTACCGTGTTGCCAAACAAGCCGTAACTAAAGCCGGACAATATGCTTATCGTGACCGCCGTCAGCGCAAACGTCAGTTCCGCCAGTTATGGATTACCCGCATCAATGCAGGTGCTCGCATGTTCGACCTGTCTTATAGTCGGTTGATTGATGGCCTGAACAAGGCTGATATCGAAATCGATCGGAAAGTACTAGCCGATCTGGCTGTGCATGACATTGACACTTTCGGCCAGATTGCAGAAAAGGCAAAAAGCGCGCTTGCCCATTAATGTCGGGTAATTATTTAATCTCATAGGGAGAGGCTTTGCCTTTCCCTTTTTTGTCTCCGCTATCGTGAGGAATTAACGTGGCAAGTCCGGTCGCTGACCTTGATCTTGAATCAATTGTAGAAGAGGCAAGTCAGGCTATAAATGCTGCCAGTGATGTGCGGCAGCTTGATGAGATTCGTGTCCAGTACCTGGGTAAAAAAGGCGCCCTGACAGCGCAGTTGAAATTACTGGGAAAGTTGCCAGCTGATGAACGCCCCAAAGCCGGGGAACGTATCAACCAAGGTAAGCAGACTTTACAAAAACTGATTAATCAACAAAAAGATGCGTTACAGGCAAAAGCGATGTCGGCGCAATTGGCCAATGAGGCGGTTGACATCAGTTTGCCAGGCCGCAGGAAATCCAGCGGTTTATTGCATCCTGTTACCCGCACGATTGATCGCATCAGTGATCTCTTTGCGCAAGTTGGTTTCAAGGTCGAGGAAGGCCCTGAAATTGAAGATGAATATCATAATTTTGAAGCGCTGAATATCCCGGCGCATCATCCCGCTCGCGCGATGCACGATACCTTTTATTTTCCGGACGGACGTTTACTGCGCACGCATACATCACCGGTACAAGTGCGGGTGATGGAACAACAGAAACCGCCTTTGCGTGTGATTGCACCAGGTCGAGTTTATCGATGTGATTCGGATTTAACCCATACCCCCATGTTTCATCAGGTCGAAGGTTTGCTGGTTGATACCGATGTGACGTTTGCTGATTTAAAAGGCGTACTGGACCAGTTTCTGCGCGCCTTCTTTGAGGATGATGATTTAAAAACCCGCTTTCGGCCTTCTTATTTTCCTTTTACTGAGCCCTCGGCAGAAGTCGATATCCAGTGCGTGATGTGTGGCGGTGAAGGCTGCCGGGTTTGTAGTCATACAGGCTGGCTGGAGGTGATGGGTTGCGGCATGGTACACCCCGAAGTTTTTCGCCATGCAGGTATTGATAGTGATGAATTCACTGGCTATGCATTTGGTCTGGGGGTGGAGCGCCTGGCGATGTTGCGCTATGGCGTAAATGACCTGCGTCTGTTTTTTGAGAACGACCTGCGCTTCCTGAAACAATTCTCTTGATCTATAATAGACATTATATAACGGCTCTAAGCGTATGAAATTTAATAAATCATGGCTAGATGAATGGATTGACACTGGGCTTGATGCTGAAACTATCGGTGAGCGTTTGACCATGGCAGGTCTGGAACTGGATAGCATCACAGCCGCGGCGCCTGAATTTTCAAATGTGGTTGTTGCCGATATTGAATCAATTGCCCCGCACCCCGATGCTGACAAATTACGTGTGTGTGCAGTGAATAATGGTCAGGAAGTTTTGCAGGTCATCTGTGGTGCGGCCAATGCGCGTGCCGGTATGCGGGTTGCACTGGCTCAGGTGGGTGCAGTGTTGCCGGGCGGGTTAAAAATTAAACGCGCAAAATTGCGTGGTGTTGAATCACTGGGGATGCTGTGTTCTGCACCCGAGCTGGGCCTGGCCGAGCAGTCTGAAGGCATTATGGATTTACCAGCAGATGCGCCAACGGGTACCAGCCTGCGTGAATATCTTGATCTGGATGATCCGATTTTTGAAGTAGACTTAACACCTAATCGGGCAGACTGTCTTTGTGTTGCTGGAATTGCACATGAGTTGGGCGCGTTAACCGGGCGAACGGTTAATGAGCTTGAGATTGATGAGCACCCGCCAGAAATTATTGAGAAAATTGCTGTTACAGTTGAAGCGGATGACGCTTGTCCAAGATATATCGGCCGGTTGATTACCGATATTAATATGGACGCTGAAACGCCATTGTGGATGTCGGAACGGTTACGTCGATGCGGTCTGCGCAGCCTGAATCCAATCGTTGATGTGACCAATTATGTCATGCTCGAACTGGGTCAACCGATGCATGCTTTTGATGCGGATAAATTATCTGGTCGAATTGTTGTAAGGATGGCAAAGAAGGGTGAGAAATTAACTTTGCTGGACGAAAAAGAAATCACCCTGGATACAGAAACACTGGTAATAGCTGACGAGAAAAAACCACTGGCTATGGCTGGCATCATGGGTGGGCTGGAAAGTGCTGTGTCGAATGAAACAAAATCGATTGTCCTTGAAAGCGCTTTTTTTCAGCCGGAAATAATTTCCGGTAAGGCAAGAGCCTATGGTTTGCACACAGATTCATCCCATCGATTTGAGCGCGGTGTTGATTTTGAATTGCAATGTAAGGCTGTGGCGCGGGCCAGTGAATTAATACAATCGATTGCAGGTGGCAAAGCGGGCGTTATTGTTGAAAAAGTCACAGACAATAAACTGCCAGAATTGCCAGTGATTACTTTCAGGCCTGAACAAATATCACGGATTCTAGGTCTGGAAATGGAGCAGGTCGAAGCACAGGAAATTCTGACAAAATTAGGTTGCCTTGTGGACGCCACTCATGAGGACTGGAAGGTAATTCCGCCGAGTTACCGTTTTGATTTGCGGATTGAAGTTGACCTCATTGAAGAACTGGCTCGCGTCCATGGCTATGACCGGATCAAGGCAGAGCAGCGTGCATGGGCACCAGTAATTGAGAAAAAACCTGAAGCCGAAAATTCAATATCAAAGATAAAAGAAAGAATGATTTGCCTGGAATATCAGGAGGTTATAAGCTACAGTTTCATTGATAGTTTAACTGAACAGCTCGTCAATCCAGACTATCCGGCACTGCCATTAAGTAACCCGATTTCCACAGAGCTGGCTGTTATGCGGACAACGCTTTGGGGTGGTCTGCTACAGACACTCAAACACAATCTGCGCAGGCAACAGGAGCGGGTGCGGGTTTTTGAAACCGGACTTGTTTTTTTGCAACAGGAAAAAAAGTTGACGCAAACTCAGAAAATAGCCGGGTTAATTAGCGGATCAAGCCAGCCAGAACAGTGGATGAATAAAACGCGTGAAGTCGATTTTTTTGATATCAAAGGTGACCTTGAAGCCTTACTGAATTTATCACAAACAGGCCAACAAATTGAGTGGGTAACAGGCAGGCATCCTGCGCTTCATCCAGGCCAGTCCGCGACACTTTTATTTGAAGGTAAAACTGTAGGACATGTCGGTGCGCTTCATCCGCAAATTCAGAAACAGCTCGATATAACACAAGAAGTATTTTTATTCGAAATTGATCTATCCATTTTAGGAAAAAATAAACTGCCATCCTATGAACCGCTCTCCAAATTCCCAACGGTTCGTCGTGATCTGGCTTTGCTGGTTAATGAAGATATTAGTTATGCTCAAATTGTGAAAAGCCTCTCCAGTCTTGATAACAAAATGATAACTGCGTCGCATATTTTTGATGTCTATCAGGGTGAAGGTGTAGCATCTGGTCTAAAAAGTATCGCTTTAGGCTTGATTTTGCAGGACTTTTCACGCACTCTTGAGGAACAGGATGTAGAAAATGTTGTCACACAGGTTGTTGAGCAATTAAACAAAGATGTTGGAGCCCGGTTAAGAGATTAAATGATGGCGTTAAGATGACATTAACAAAAGCAGATATGGCCGAGGAATTGTTTGAAGAACTTGGCTTAAATAAACGTGAAGCAAAAGAATTGGTCGAACAATTTTTTGAAGAAATGCGAATTGCTCTGGAGAGTGGACGCGACGTCAAACTTTCCGGGTTCGGTAATTTTGTTCTTCGTGATAAAAATCAACGACCAGGTCGAAACCCAAAAACCGGAGAAGAGATTCCCATCTCAGCTCGTCGAGTAGTGACATTTAGGCCAGGTCAAAAACTCAAATCAAAAGTAGAAAATTATGCTGGAAGCCGGGAATAATAACGAACTGCCAGCGATCCCTGGCAAACGCTACTTCACCATTGGTGAGGTAAGTGAACTCTGTGCGGTGAAGCCACACGTATTGCGCTACTGGGAGCAGGAATTCCCAATGCTCAAGCCTGTCAAGCGACGGGGAAATCGCCGCTACTATCAGCGTAAGGACGTACTCCTGATTCGTCAGATCCGCAGCCTGCTGTATGAACATGGCTACACGATCAGCGGTGCCAGGCAACAGTTACAGGGTGCTGACGCAAAAGAAGACCTCCAGCAAAGCCACCAGATCATCCGCCAGATGCGGCTTGAGCTGGAAGAGTTATTGAAATTACTTAAATAGTTCTCTATAGTCCGCAACTCGCATCGGGGCGTAGCGCAGTTTGGTAGCGCACCACAATGGGGTTGTGGGGGTCGTAGGTTCAAATCCTACCGTCCCGACCAAGTTTTCTCACCAGCAAGTTCCTTACCCTCAATTCTTTGCTGGGGATGGTCTGAACAAGTCCCAATTGTTTTCTGCGGGTTAAAATGCCCCGCAAGTTCCACGAGGTTCGCCGCAATAGCTGGGCTATTGCCTACAGGACGTAGGTAAGGAGCGTGAGCAGGAGCGGTAGCTTTCCGACTCACTTCGTGGA
>DTYI01000062.1 GCA_012961935.1 Thiotrichales bacterium
GCTCTCCAACGCATGAATGGCTGAGAGTTTACGTTTTCATCGTCTTTGGTGAAGTCAAGACCACCACGCAGACCTTCATAACAGGCGCGGCCATAGTTCTTCGCAGACAGGCCCAGTTTTGGTTTAATCGTACAACCCAGTAGCGGGCGGCCATACTTGTTCAGAATGTCGCGCTCCACCTGGATACCCTGTGGTGGTCCATTACAGGTCATGACGTAGGCGATGGGGAAGCGAACGTCTTCCAGACGCAGTGCGCGCAGCGCTTTAAAGCCGAAGACGTTACCGACCAGTGAGGTCATGACGTTAACGACAGAACCTTCTTCGAACAGATCGATCGGGTAAGCGATGAATGCATAGAAGCAAGTATCATCACCTGGCACATCTTCGATCGCATAGGCGCGACCTTTGTAGTAATCAAGATCGGTCAGCAGGTCAGTCCAAACTGTGGTCCAGGTACCTGTTGAGGATTCAGCCGCAACCGCTGCAGCCACTTCTTCACGAGGAACACCGTCTTGAGGTGTGACCTTGAAGCAAGCCAGAATATCAGTTTCCTTTGGGGTATAGTCCGGCATCCAATATGTTTCGCGGTATTCTTTTACACCCGCGTCATAAACTTTAGCCATAGTTATATCTCCTGTGTTTCAACAATTGAATGAGCACGCGGTTATTCCGCGATGGCGATATTCTGCACAAACACGGATATAAATTAAAATAAATCTTTTCTATTTAAACCATAGGTAATAATCTATTTATGCGCTTGTAACCGGCAACCCTGGATTTTACAGCCGGATTAACCGGATTAAGAGGTTCCCTTGATCTTCATGCATTGTCTGATTCTTTATCTGGCAGATGTGCTCTGATCCATGTTTCAGCCTTTATATTGATCACATCAGCGCTCAAGCCGGAAGTTTCAATAACCGGTCCAATCCGGACAACAATTTCGCCCGGCCATTTGATGAACGTATGCCGCGGCCAGAAATAACCGGCGTTATGGGCAACCGGCACAACTGGATAACCGGTTTCAGCCGCCAGAATGGCGCCACCCATTTTGTAACGTTTCTTTTTACCCGGCGCGACACGAGTGCCTTCCGGAAAAAGAACCACCCAGAAACCACTTTTGAGACGTTCTCGCCCTTGCTCGACCACCTGCTCTACGGCGGTCGAACCTGCTGAACGATCAATGGCAATCGGCTTCAGCACAGCGATACCCCAGCCGAAAAAAGGTAGCCTGAGCAAAGACTTTTTCAGCACCCAGATTTGTGGTGGAAAAATAAAAGTGTAGGCCAACGTTTCCCAGGTCGATTGATGATTACTCAACAAAATTACAGCTGAATCGGGCAAATTCTCGCGGCCTTCAACACGGTACCGTACCCCGCAAATCCACCGCAGCGTCCAGATATTAAACCGCCCCCAGGTCGTAATAATCCGGTAACGCAAACGCAAGGGCAAGACGATCAAAAACTGGGCGAGGATGGCATAAATGACGGTTGTAATAAAACCAAGTATCCACCAGATAACGCTTCTCAGAAAGGCTAGTACCGTTGCGCTGGTTGAATGCTTAGCCATCAGGCTTCTCCTGTGAAAAAGGCAACCGCAGCAGCAAGGTCTGGGAAGACTTGCGTTGCTTCAGGTAAATTGCCCGCCGCAAGTGTGTCGGCGCCTTTACCAGTGCAGACCAGAACGGGTTGCGCACCGACTGCTTCGGCGGGTTGCAAATCTCGCAGCGAATCACCAATGACCGGAACCCCTTTTAAATCAGCATTTAGCGCGCTGGCAATTTGATGTAATAAACCGGGCTCAGGTTTGCGGCAGTCGCAGCCATCGTCCGGCCCATGCGGGCAGTATTGAATTGTCGCCACTTCACCGCCTTTTTCTGCCAACAGTTTTATGAATTTTTCATGCATGGCTTCAAGTGTAGCCTGATTGAATAAACCTCGCGCCAGCCCTGACTGATTGCTGGCAACCGCCACTGTGAATCCTGCTCTGTTTAATTGCGCGATCGCTTCAAGGCTGCCGGGAATCGGCACCCATTCTTCCGGTGATTTAATAAAGGCGTCGGAGTCTTCGTTGATGACACCGTCGCGGTCGAGAATGATTAGCTTCACTGTAGCCGTGATAAATCGGCAACACGTAAGAACAGGTTGCGCATTTTATCAAGCAACGCGAGGCGATTATTTTTTAATGCTTCATCGTCGGTCATCACCATCACATCATCAAAGAACTGATCCACAGACTCACGCAACCCGGCCAGTTGTTTTAAGGCCGGTTCGTAATCACCTGCATCAAACAGAGGTGTCACCGATGCCTGCATTTTTGCGACTTCTGAATAAAGTGTTTGTTCGGCTTTTTCCTGCAATAATTTTTCATCTACAGAATCATTTATCTGGCCGTCTACTTTTTTCAGAATATTCCGTATTCGTTTGTTCGCTGCGGCCAGACTTTCAGCTTCCGGCAGATCATGAAATGCCTTGACGGCCTGAATCCGCCGGTCAAAATCCAGTGGTCGCGTTGGTCGTTGCGCCAGCACGGCATCGATGACACCCACCGCGACACGCTGATCCTGATAGTAAGCTTTCAGGCGATCCATCACATAATCAAAAGCATCGTCAACAACGGCATCGTTTGTCAGACGCGAGCCCAGATTGTCGGCAGCCTGTTGCATCAGGTTTTTCAGGTCCAGATCCAGTTTTTGTTCAATTAAAATTCGCAATATGCCCAGTGCGGCACGACGCAAAGCAAAGGGATCTTTCGCTCCAGTTGGCTTTTGTCCAATCCCAAAAATACCCGCCAGCGTATCCAGCTTGTCCGCCAGCGCCAGTGATTGGCTAACCGGATTTTCCGGTAACAAGTCGCCCGCATATTTGGGTAAATATTGTTCTTCCAGCGCCCAGGCAACTGCTTCCGGCTCACCATCATGCAGCGCATAATAACGCCCGGCGATGCCCTGCATTTTCGGAAACTCGCCGACCATGTCGGTCATTAAATCGCACTTGGATAAATGCGCCGCACGCTCGGCCTGTTTTTCATCCGCGCTAATTTTTTTCGCGATTATTTTTGCCAGCGCAGCAACGCGTTCGGTTTTGTCCCATAAAGTACCGAGCTGTTTTTGAAACACAATCGATTTTAATGCTTCTGTTCGTGCTTCCAGTTTTTGTTTTTTATCCTGTTCCCAGAAAAATACGGCATCTGCAAAACGCGGCCGGATGACCCGCTCATTACCTTCGATAACTTTACTGGGATCACTGCTTTCAATATTACTCACGGTAATGAAATGCGGCATTAATTTTCCGTCAGAATTCACTACGGCAAAATATTTCTGATTGTCTTCCATCGTAGTAATTAATGCTTCGTGTGGCACTTCAAGAAATTTTTCTTCGAAGCTGCCTGCCAGCGCCATCGGCCATTCCACCAGCGCCGTGACTTCGTCCAGCAAGTCAACATCAATCACCGCTTCACCACCGAGTTTTGTTGCGGTGTCAGTCACCTGCTGACGAATCATTTCCCGGCGTTGCTCAAAATCAGCGACGACATGACCGGTTTCTTTTAGTAAATGTTCATAGCTGTCTGGCGCAACCGTTAAAAAATCTGCGTGATGAAAACGGTGGCCGCGTGTTGCATTGCCGGATTCAATTCCCAGAATGGTCGCGGGGATCACTTCATCGTCCAGCACGAGCACAACCCAATGTACCGGCCGCACAAATTCAGTTGAGTGATTGCCCCAACGCATGCGCTTTGATATTGGTAACTCCTTTAGTGTCTCTGCAAGAATGTCAGCAATCTCAGTATAAAGTTCTTGCGCCTCTAACCGAGGCGGCTGCGGAGGTATATAAGCAAGCTTCCCATCCATTTCAATTAATTTGTCAAAATCAACCCCGCAAGAACGCGCAAACCCCAGACCTGCCTTGGTCGGTTTTTTTTGTTCGTCATAAGCAATTTCAAGTTTAGGGCCCATTTTCGCAGCACCTTTAGAGGCCTGGGGAGATTGCTTGTCTTGAATAGCCAGCTTAAAAGCTATTCTTCTTGGAGTCGCATAAATCGTTCGCACTGCTTGTGAACGATTACTGGCGACCAATCTTAACTTGATCATTTTTTGATAAAAATAAAATTCCAAGCTCTCTGACAGATTTTTCAAATCTTTCGGTGGCAACTCTTCCGTGCCAATTTCGACTAATAAATCAGCCATTGACCACCTCCTTTTGTTGCGCCAGCATGGGGAAACCCAGCGCTTCGCGGCGCGCGTAATACGCTTCGGCCACGGCGCGCGCCAGTGCGCGAATGCGTAAAATATAGCGCTGCCTTTCGGTCACGGAAATCGCATGACGCGCATCGAGTAAATTGAACGTATGCGATGCCCTGAGCATCTGTTCGTAGGCTGGCAGCGGCAGATCCCGCTCGATCAGTTTCTGGCTTTCTTTTTCCTGCGCATCGAATTGTTTAAATAGCCAGTCGGTATCTGCGTGTTCAAAATTGTAGGCCGATTGTTCGACTTCATTCTGGTGGAAAACATCACCGTAGGTAACCGTGCCCTGCGGGCCTTTTGTCCAGACCAGATCATAAACGCTTTTGACATTTTGCAGGTACATGGCGATGCGTTCCAGACCATAGGTAATTTCGCCGGTGACCGGACGGCAGTCCAGACCACCCACCTGCTGGAAATAAGTAAACTGGGTGACCTCCATGCCATTCAGCCAGATTTCCCAGCCCAGCCCCCAGGCACCTAACGTGGGTGATTCCCAGTTATCCTCGACGAAACGAATGTCGTGTACCAGCGGATCAAGGCCGAGCGCGCGAAGCGAATCCAGGTAGAGTTCCTGTATGTTATCAGGCGAAGGTTTTAACACGACCTGAAACTGATAGTAATGTTGCAGGCGATTCGGGTTTTCGCCGTAACGGCCATCGGTGGGACGACGCGAAGGTTGCACGTAAGCGCTGCTCCAGGGTTCCGGGCCGATGGCGCGCAGAAAAGTGGATGGGTGAAAAGTGCCGGCACCCATTTCCATATCGTAGGGCTGAACAATCACGCAACCCTGTTTGGCCCAGTAATCCTGCAGGGCGTGAATCAGCCCCTGAAAAGTCGAAACGTCGTAGTCGGACATGGTTATATTAATATTTTTTTGTAGGGTGGATAAGCGCAGCGCCATCCACCGTGGTTAATCTGGACAAAAGGCGGATGGCGTACCTTATCCGCCCTACAATCCTGTGAATAAAGCGCGCAAGTATAACGCATTCACGACATGATTCTTTACGACTGGATCATATTTTTACAACCACAAATGCTACTGCTTAATCCTGCGCAATGATTGTTCTGTCCACATTGATTTTTTTACTTTCTGATTCCAGCGAACCGCTGCTGGCTGCACAAAGGCCAGCCCTTTATTGCCGTTCACATAATCATCGGCATACCAGTAGCGCCAGTAAAGCCCGCGCGGGTCATCCAGCTTCATGCTGCGCCAGTCCTTATCAATTATTTTCACCGGCTGATCATTTTTATAATAAATGGAACGATAGTCTGCGAATGTTTTCTGATCGATCCAGACTTCGCGGTAGTCATACCACCAGTTTGGAAAACGGGTTTGGCTTTTTAATTTATAAACTGCCCGGCCGCGCACGTCGCAGGCAGGTTCGGGCAAATCAGCCAGACGTTTATCTCGAACGTTATCAGGTCGCTGCAATGATTTTAAACAGGCTGGAAATTTTTCTTCGCCGATCAGTTCATGCGTTTCATGGCCGGGCTTGCGCAGATAAATATCGCCGTAGGTAAAGGGCGAACCGCCCCAGGCATCGTTATGCGCCGGCTCGTTGTGGCGGCGGACTTTGCGCAACGCGGGCAACCACATCGAATAATGCTGCGCCTGGTTGTCGTCCACAGGCGTGTTGACCAGAATGCCCGTACCGCGCAATTTGCCGGATTTAAACACCACACGGTCGCGGTGTTTGGTCACGCCATCGGCGTAGTCATTATTCAGGTGACGAATAAAACTGTGCAGCCGGGGCGCCTTTCCCGATGACATCAACACCAGTTTGACCGGTGAAGACTTGTCTCCGAAGCTGATATTGCTGACGGCGTAATGATGGTTGACGAAATAAACCTGGCGCATGATTTCTTCTGCACTGGGCGTCCCATCCGGGTACGCAAGCGTCTTGTCCACGCCTGCGTCGGCGGCCTGAGCCAGAGTGAATAATATAAATAATGTCAGCGCCCGCATTAAAAACTAAGGCCGACAACCTTCATTTAAATTCAGCTGCACCGGCTCCGCCACGGCCTCGCCTTCCGCCTCGGCAATTCTGCATTGCAGTTTAATAATCCGGGCAGTGACCTGAAAAAGCTCATTCTCCGGGTAGCGACGATTCATTAACTCTGCAAGATTTTTATAACGGCAGGTCTCGGCATCCGGCAACCCGGTTTCAAGTAACAACACCCGCGCCGCTTCCGGCGCAGAAACCGGCGCATGCTCAACCGCGCGCTCGAGATAGCTCAGGCCCATCTCCTTGTCGCCCTCCATCCCCATCAACCGCGCTTTGCCCTTTAAATCTTCCGGAATACTGCCCAGAAAATATTCAAACATACCCAGTATCAAATAGGCATCTTCCATCTCCGGGTGATCGTTCACCAATTCCTGCAAAGCCTCACGCCCGGCCAATGAATGATTGTAGGCGCGAATCTTTTTATCGCGGCTTAATAAAATCGCGGATGTGTACGCCTCGGCCATGCCATTTACAAACCGGGTTTGTGCATCGGCGTCACCATTCTCAAGTTTCCTTTGTGTCTCGCTAATCAGTTTCTTTAATTTTTTCAGCGCCTGATCCTTGTAGCCCTGATTAACGCCCGCGCCATCATTGTACGACCTGACCAGCGTCGTCATCGCGGCATAAAGCTCATGCATAAATTGATTCGACTGATCGACCGGCCAGGCCTGCAACCGCTGCTGCGCCTGTGGAATATCAAGATTCAGCAGGCTGTCCATCACTGCCCGGGCAGGATCAACATTACAAGCTAACACCGGTGTATTCAGAAAACCCACCGCTGCAACCACCAAAAAAACCTTCAACTTCATTCTCATCCCTCTTCTGCATCATGAATAAATTACCCAGGCTAAACTACTCAAACGGATTCAATAACTCAACACCAGTATTTCTGAAATCATCGACATTTCTTGTGACCAGCCTTAAACCATAGCTTAAGGCCGTCGCAGCTATCTGTTTGTCCAGTGCGTTTTCATAGTTTGGTACTCTCAGTCGACCCCAGACCTGTGCTTCTGTTGCTGAAAACTCAAGAATATTTTCGGCGTAGCTATTGAGGATTAATTCCAGCCATTTTTCCAGGGCATTTGCTTGCCTTTTGTCGCCTCGGTATCGAATCATTTCTATACCACGTCGAAGCTCGCCTACGGTAATTACGCTAATATACAGGCTGGTTTTTTGCCTTTTTGCCTCTTTGAAAAATAATTTTACACCTCGGTTGGCCTTATCCTTTTTTCTGATCTCACTGATGACATTGGTATCAAGTAAATACATCGTCACTTTTTTCTATGCCATCTTGCTTGCGTTCAAAATCGGCGTCTTCTCCTACATTTGGAATGGACTGAATAATTTCAGCAAAATTTTTCTTTTTTGGTTTGAGCAATACAGCCTCAAGAATTTTTCGATGCTCGGCCTCTGCGCTAACACCATGCTTTCCTGCCCGAGCTTTTAATACCCGCACAATTTTTTCATCGATATTTCTAACCACTAAATTTGCCATGATACCCTCACAAACTATTTACATGTCGAAATGATATCATTGATATCAATTTAGAACCACCATCAGCGCCAGGCGTAAATCCTTGTTTCAGTGTAAGATTGCCAGCTTTGTGATTTCTCCGATTGAACCATGAACAAGCTGGCTGCATTTTTCGACTTTATCAATGAGCAAATCGGGCGCGTCATCGCCTGGCTGACATTGCTCATGGTGCTGACGACTTTTCTGGTTGTGGTGTTGCGTTATGGCTTTGACTGGGGTTCGATCGCGATGCAGGAATCGGTTATTTATCTGCATGCGCTGGTTTTTATGGCGGGTGCCGCCTATACCTTGCGTCACGATGAACATGTGCGGGTCGATATTTTCTACGGCGGCATGCGCGCCCGGAAAAAAGCCTGGGTGGATTTGCTCGGCACAGTATTTTTATTGATCCCCTTCTGCCTGTTCATGCTCTGGACGGGCTGGCCTTATGTCACAAAAGCCTGGGCGGTTTTTGAAGGCTCGCCTGAAGCGGGTGGCCTGCCGCTGGTATTCATCCTCAAGTCTTTTATTTTGTTGATGGCCGTTTTGTTATTGCTGCAGGGTTTTAATCTTATCGCTCGCAGCATCCAGACTATCAGAGAGAAAAACTAATGGCCTGGATGGCTTTACTTCTTTTCCTCACTGTTATCGCCGTACTGATGGCCGGCTATCCGGTTGCTTTCACGCTGGGTGGTGTGGCGTTAATATTTGCATTGATCGGTAGTGCGATGGGGGTATTCGACCCGGCTTTTCTGGACGCTTTTCCCAGCCGTCTCTACGGCATCATGACCAACCAGACGTTGCTTGCCGTGCCGCTTTTTGTCTTTATGGGCGTGATGCTGCAACGCGCGAAAATTGCTGAAGACCTGCTCGACACCATGGCAGGTTTGTTCGGCAAGCGCCGTGGCGGGCTGGCTATTGCTGTCATTATTGTCGGCATGTTACTCGCAGCCAGCACCGGCATTGTCGGCGCAACCGTTGTCACCATGGGTCTGCTTTCCCTGCCGACCATGCTCAAGCGCGGCTACGATCCGGCGCTAACCTGCGGCACGATTTGCGCCTCCGGTACGTTGGGGCAGATTATTCCGCCTTCGATTATTCTTGTGCTGCTGGGTGACGTTTTGTCCTCGGCTTACCAGCAGGCGCAACTCAATCAGGGCATCTATTCGCCCGAGACGGTTTCCGTCGGCGACCTGTTTGTCGGTGCCGTTATTCCCGGCATGATTCTGGTTGTGCTTTATGTGCTTTATATTGTTTTGATGGCGCGGATCAAACCAGACACGCTACCCGCTGCCGACAACGACCGGCACAGCAACCTGGGGCAGTTACTCAAAGCCTTGTTACCACCACTACTTTTAATTACCGCTGTACTCGGTTCCATTATGGCAGGCATGGCCACACCCACTGAGGCCGCATCCGTAGGTGCGGCGGGCGCCATCCTGCTCGCGATCAGCAACCGGCAATTTAATCTGCAACGGCTCATCGACGTCATGCGCACCACGGTGCGCGTCAGCAGCATGGTGTTCATGATTCTGATCGGCGCAACGTTATTTTCACTGGTGTTTCGTGGCTTCGGTGGTGATGAAGCTGTGCACGAAATTCTCACCAACATGCCGGGTGGTGTGTTCACCGCAGTCTTGATCGTCATGTTGGTGATGTTCGTGCTCGGCTTCGTGCTGGACTTTATCGAAATCACTTTCGTGGTTGTGCCCATCGTCGGGCCGATATTACTCATGATGGGACTTGATCCAGTCTGGCTCGGCATTATGATTGCCATCAATTTGCAGACTTCTTTCCTCACACCACCATTTGGCTTTGCACTGTTTTATTTACGCGGCGTCGCGCCAGCAGAAATTCAAACCAGCCAGATTTATCGCGGCGTCATCCCTTTCATAATTATTCAGCTATTCGTGCTCGCCCTGCTCGCGTTCTGGCCACAACTGGCCACCTGGCTGCCTGATCTTGTTTACTCATCATGAAGCAGTTTCTTTGCAAAACAACAGACCTTGATGCGACGCAAGCTAAAAGTCTGACTGCAGAAATAGAGGGTAAAACGCAGGATATTTTCGTGGTGCGAAATGCGGAGGGTATTTTTGCCTACATCGACGTTTGCCCTCATACCGGTACACCGCTTGAATGGAGGGAAGATCATTTTCTGGACGAAGAATTCAGCCACATCATCTGCGCCACTCACGGTGCACAGTTTCGCATAGAAAACGGTTACTGCTTTGCCGGCCCCTGCAAGCAACGCTCACTGACAGCGTTGCCGTTAGAAATCAATGGCAACAAGATTTACCTTTCTGACTAGTAGTGTCAATCGGCGTGTGCATCCGCACTGCTTGCTTTTTTCAGATACTGAATCAATGCCTGGCGTTTTTTCCTGTCAGCCACTTTTTGTAAAGGCATTTTGGAACCGGGCACCACAGCTTGCGGGCCTTTGACAAATAGTTCGTCTATTGTTTTTTCGTTCCAGATCACTTCTGCCCTGCGCAGGCCTTCTGAATAGGGATAGCCGGGTAACGTCCCAGCCTTGCGTCCAAACACACCATAAAGTGATGGCCCAGCGCGGTTGGCATCATCAGGCTCCAGGGTATGGCAAACGCTACACTTACGCGCAAATTGTAACTCACCCAGTGAAGCACCGGCTTTTACCTGAAAGCGTCTGGGAGTCCGGTCTTGATCGCGCTTATCTTCCATCGAAACTTTCCAGGCATTAACCTGATCATCCAGTCCAGCGTAATATAGTTGCTTGCCATCTCCCGAAAAGGCAAGAGACCAGGCAGGGCCATTGACATTATAGTTTTCACCCTTGACCGACCAGTCCCCAATATTCCAGACGCGAATGACACCATCGCTGCTGCCAGTTGCAATCAGTCCATGTTTTTCAGACACTGCCAGCCCGAGCACGGGCTTTTCATGCGGGATTAATATTTTGGTCACTGTCGCCTGAATAGTATCCAGTACCTGTACGTCGCCATTGGCCGTACCAAAAATAATCTGTCGGTCATCCGGCAGCCAACGCATGACATTCACTGGCCAGCCATGGCTGTAAAGACTGCGTTTAAATTCACCTGTTACTGCATCCCACTCCCGGATTTCTCCATCGTAACCACCAGAGTAGATCGTTTTCCCATCGGCAGAAACCAGCGCAGAACTGACAGGCTCTTTGTGCACCCTGATCACAGGGCCTGGCTTACGTGCTTTTAAATCCCACACACGCACCGTACCATCCCAACTTGCCGAGGCGGCAAGATTTCCGTCTTCAGAAACACTTAGCGCAACAATCTTGCTGTCATGCCCTTTAAAGCGATGCAATAACTTCCGAGATTCAAGATGCCAGAGATAAACCGTCGCATCATCACCTCCGGAAAGCGCCTGGTTTCCTGATGGCAAGAATTCTACCGTACTCACTGCACCGTAATGTTTAACAAATCGTTTATTGAGCCTGGGTTTTTGTGACTGGATGTCCCATAACATGACCGTATAGTCCAGGCTGCCGGTGAGTGCTGAGCTGCCGTCAGGGCTGACAGATATACAATTGACCGGGCCGCCATGACCGACCAGGTTTTTGGGATTATGAGCAGATGGAATACCAGCAGCGGCGGCTGACGACAACAGAATCAAGGAAACTAACAGCAAGCAGGTCAGGCCTGACCGACAGCACAGCTGCCCTCGACCTGCATGAGATAAAGCAGGGTATAGGCCTTCGATTGAGAAAAGAACGTTTATCCGGCCATGCTCCGTTCACAATAAGCGAACAGCTTAACTCGATAAGATCGGCCAGACAATAAAAAAAGAGGCGCCCGAGAGCGCCCCAAAACCGAAAGGTGTTCTGCCGAACCTAACACCAGCATATCAATTCCAAAACCACCGGCAAGACTCAAAACACCTCCGGTTGCA
>DTYI01000063.1 GCA_012961935.1 Thiotrichales bacterium
CGCTTCAGCTAGCTGCTGAATATGACTTTTAACCGGGCGGCCCTGCCAGAAACCTGTGCGGTATTGAATGTCCACACCGTAGGCGCTGGTGTCCTGTGCAACCACCAGTAATTCCTTGACGCCTGCGTTAGCCAGGTTTTCAGCTTCCTGAAGCACATCACCAATCGGCCGACTTACCAGCCTGCCACGCAAATCCGGAATAATGCAAAATGTGCAATGGTGATTGCAGCCTTCGGAAATTTTTAGATAGGCATAATGAGGCGGTGTCAGTTTGATGCCCTGGGGCGGGAGCAAGTCTATGTGTGGATCATGCTCCGCCGGTAAATATTCGTGTACGGCATTCATGACCGCTTCATAATTATGCGGCCCCGTGACGGCGAGCACATCCGGGTATTTTTTTAATACCTTATCTGCTTCCGCACCCAGACAGCCTGTGACAATCACTTTACCGTTTTCATCCAGCGCTTCACCGATGGCATCCAGTGACTCTTCGACAGCTGAGTCAATAAACCCGCAGGTATTAATCACGACGAGATCGGCATGGTCATAATCCGGTGAAATAGCATAACCTTCAGCCCGGAGTTGGGTCAGGATTCGTTCAGAGTCGACAAGTGCCTTGGGACATCCAAGGCTGACAAAACCGATTTGTGGTGCTGAAGGCATAATAATGCTCGAAAAAAAATGGCGCCCCGGAGACGATTCGAACGTCCGACCTGCCGCTTAGGAGGCGGCTGCTCTATCCAACTGAGCTACCGGGGCAGGGTGGCTATTCTAAGCGGATTAAATGTTGTCTGCCAGTCTGATTTGCTGTGGCTAACGTTTACACAATGGCTTTGTATCGCGGTTTTCAATTGCGCTGGCAATTGCATCAACCAGATTGCTAATCTCTTCAGGACTGATTACGGCCAGCAACCGATTCATCAATTCGGCTTCGATATTTGCATAAACGGTTGCGCCATCCTTCAGGTGTATCGTTATCGCTGTGACAGCCTGAGTACCTTCGCAATCTTCTTCCTGGAGCAGAATTTCCTGCTGCTCCATCAAGCCATCATAAACTTCATCCAGTTGCTCACATTGTGGGTCATCATCGGGTAATTGCACGTTGACTAACTGTCCCATCGAGTCATCAGCAAGTGAGAACCCGATTTGTTTGTTGCGCAAATAGTCACAAAATTGATACTGGAGTTTGTCGTCAAAAAATATGTATTCAAGCATCTGCGCACCGAAAGCAGCAAATCAGGAAAGGATATAAAATAGCATGCCAGTTAAAAAATATAAAAAAAATGAATTTTCTCAAGTTTCATTTTCAGGGATAAATATTTTAACCGTTCTATTCCAGAGTCATTTTTGTTTTGAAGTATGAACCCGATATACTCGGCAAATGTTCATCAGCGTATTAGACCTTTTCAAAGTCGGTATAGGCCCTTCAAGTTCTCACACGATGGGGCCGATGGTTGCAGCAAATAATTTTCTGCTTCAGGTAAAAAAATATATCGCTCGCAACAAAAACAATGAAGCAATGGCGCTTCGTTGCACGCTTAAAGGGTCGTTAGCGTTTACCGGCAAAGGCCATGCCACTGATAAAGCAATCACATTAGGTTTGCATGGTTATACACCTGCCAGTGTCGCGAATGAAGACCTGGACACTGTCAATAATCGGCTGTGGAATTGTGAATCAATTGTTATCGATGACTCTTCGTCAGTACGATTTTCGCCGAAAAGCGATATCGTGTTTGATAGAGGGAAGCCGCTGAAAGAACATTCAAATGGAATGATTTTTGATCTGATTTCAGACACAGATGATATTTTATTGTCTGAAATTTATTTTTCTATCGGTGGCGGTTTTGTGAGCACACAAGCTGAAATCAATCAGCTGGTCGCACCCCTTAAAATGCAATCTTCGTCCTCTTGCCCTTATGCTTTTGATACGGCTTCCTCGATGTTACAAATGTCGGTCGAAAGTGGCTTATCGATAGCCGAGATGAAATGGGTGAACGAACTTGAGTACCATGCTGAAGAAGTGCTAAAAAATGGTCTCGATGTTATCTGGGATTCAATGCAGCGCTGTATCAAAAATGGTTTAACTGCAGAGGGAATTCTGCCGGGTGGTTTGGGTGTCGTGCGTCGCGCACAGGGTTTATATCAGCAGTTAAAACAAAGCGATGATGCCAATTTAAATGACTGGTTATGCGCCTATGCCATGGCGGTGAATGAAGAAAATGCAGCCGGTCATATGGTTGTGACTGCGCCAACAAATGGAGCGGCTGGCGTGATACCGGCGGTATTGTATTATTTTGTGAAACACGAAGGTGGCACGCTCGAGCAGGTAAAAACATTTTTGTTAACTGCCAGCGCTATCGGGGGTTTGATAAAACATTTGAGTTCGATTTCAGGTGCCGAAGTCGGCTGTCAGGGGGAGGTTGGTTCGGCGGCTGCGATGGCGGCAGCAGGTTTGTGTGCTGCACGTGGAGGCAGCACAGAGCAGATAGAGAATGCAGCAGAAATTGCACTTGAGCATCATCTAGGTATGACCTGTGACCCGGTAAAAGGGCTGGTGCAGGTGCCCTGCATCGAACGAAATGGGTTTGGTGCGATTAAAGCACATACCGCTGCTTCACTTGCGCTACATGGCAGCGGACAACATTTTATGCCGTTAGATGCCTGTATCGCAGCGATGAAAAAAACCGGTGAGGAAATGTCGGATAAATATAAAGAAACGGCTTTGGGTGGACTGGCGGTTAGTATCACCGAGTGCTGATATATTCAAAATATAATTGTTTCCACATCGTTTATAGGCAACCAGGAAAGAAAGCTTCCGCTCCACTCACGTCCCTTACCTGCATCCTGTAGGCAATGTAAAATAACACACCAGTAATAAGACAAAAACCGGATCACGAAATGGCTGTAAAAGTACTATTTATTTGCATGGGCAATATTTGCCGCTCACCGACAGCGCATGGGGTGTTTGCGCATCAGGTTGCCGAGGCAGGATTAAATCATGTAATTGAAATTGATTCTGCAGGGACACATGCTTACCATGTCGGAGAACCGCCAGACCACCGCGCGCAGAATACCGCGCGACAACGTGGTTATGATCTAAGCGATTTACGTGCGAGAAAAGTCCAGTCAATCGACTGCGAAGAATATGATTATCTGATCGTGATGGACCAGGACAACCTGGTAGATGTAAAGGCACTCTGCACAAACGGCAGCCATGAAAAGGTGCAATTATTTTTGCGTTATGCTGAAAACACGAATACTCAGGAAGTGCCAGATCCATACTACGGAGGCAGCAGAGGGTTTGATCATGTACTGGATTTAGTAGAAGCTGCTTCGGCAGGGCTGCTGCAAGAAATCCGGCAGAAGTGGGCTCTCTGATTAATTTAAATCAGAGAGCCCACCTGCCGATCGATTTATTAATTATCTGAATTGCCTGCTTGATTTCCCGGCTCAGATTTGGGTTGACTGACTGGGGCTGGCTTCGGTTTCTCAGATGCATTTGCCGTAGGCGCAGCCTTGGTCTGCTCAGGTTTTGGTTGTGCAGGCGCTTTAGCTGCCTGTGATGATTTATTATCTGTAGAAGCACCAGCAGATTGATTTCCAGCCGCAGCTTTGGCCTGTTCAGGTTTTGGCTTCGCTGAGGCTTGAGCTTTCTGTGCAGGCTTATTTTCTGTAGCAACAGATTGATTCCCTTTTGTTTCAGATTTTCCAGTCTGCTGGTTTTTATTTTCAGTCTGCTGATTCTGGTTGCTTTGACGGCGCTGGCCTTGTGGTCTTCTGCGTCGTGGTCTGCGTCGATTCCCGCCTGTTTTTTGCTCAGCTTTCTTTTGTTGCGGCTGGCTTGATTCAGAAGTGTCTTTGGCTGCCTTCTTTTGCTGTGGTCGCTGCTTTCTATTCTGATTCGGGCGTCGACGCTGCGAAGGCCGGGTATTGCGGCCACGTGGTTTGTTTCCCTGTGGTTTTCTTTTAGCCTTTTCTGGTTTTGCAGGTTCTTCTTTCGTGCCTGGAGCAAACAGGCTGTTCAGGACACGTGTCACTAAACCAGGTTTTTGTGGTGGCTCCTGAACAGGTTTGGGCTGTGGTGCAGGCGCAGCGGTCGGCACAACTGCCTGCACTGCGGCCTGTTCCGCGACCGCTCGTTGTGTCTGCGGCGGGGAGATTTCCGGCTCTTTTTTCTCAGGTAACTCGTAGCTGCTTTTTCTTCGGCTGGCGTGAGAATGGTCGTCAGCTCTGACTCGGTCAATTCGATAATTAGGCCGTTCAAAATTTTCATCCGGTACCAGCATGACGTGGATTTCATAGCGCTCTTCGATATCGGCAATCTGCTGGCGTTTTTCATTCAATAAATAGGTCGCCACAGAAATGGGTAAGTGTGCGGTAATCTGCCCGGTTTTTTCTTTCAGAGCCTCGTCCTGGATCAGGCGTAAAATTGAAAGCGCAGTCGACTCGACGTTACGGACAGTGCCATGGCCAGAGCATCTTGGGCAAACTTCCTGGCTCGCATCGCCCAACGAGGGACGTAGCCGCTGGCGTGACATTTCCAGAAGACCGAAACGCGAAATCCGGCCAATTTGTACGCGCGCGCGATCTGCGCGAAATGCTGTTTTGAGGCGATTTTCGACGGCACGTTGATTTTTGTTGGCCATCATGTCGATAAAATCAATAACGACCAGGCCACCCAGATCACGCAAGCGTAGTTGACGTGCAATTTCGTCGGCTGCTTCCAGGTTGGTATGTAATGCGGTCTCTTCGATATCGCTACCTTTGGTCGCGCGGGCAGAGTTGATGTCGATAGAGGTCAGCGCTTCAGTATGGTCAATGACAATCGCACCGCCTGAGGGCAGAGTGACTTCGCGTTGAAACGCTGATTCAATCTGTGATTCGATCTGATAACGGTTGAACAGGGGGATTCGCTCATTGTAAAGCTTCAGCTTGCGCAGATTATGCGGCATGACCTGCTGCATGAATTCTTCTGCTTTTTTATACATCTCCGGATCATCAATAATGATCTCGCCGATATCGCTATTGTAGTGATCACGTAGTGCCCGAACAATGAGGTTGCTGTCCTGGTAAATCAGAAACGGGGCTGGGCGCTCTTTGGCAGCTTTTTCGATGGCTTCCCAAAGCGATACTAAATAGTCAAGATCCCATTGCAGTTCTTCAACGCTACGGCCAATGCCGGCGGTGCGGACAATGGTTCCCATGTCAGAAGGTTGTTTGACCTCGTCCATTGTGGCGCGAATCTGGGCGCGTTCTTCGCCCTGAATTCTTCTGGAGACACCGCCTGCACGTGGCTCGGTCGGCATTAAAACCAGGTAACGTCCTGCCAGGCTGATTTTGCTGGTCAGTGCGGCGCCTTTGTTGCCGCGTTCTTCCTTTTCGATCTGGACAATCAGTTCCTGACCTTCTTTGAGCGCATCTTTTATGCTGGGACGGCCCTCGGATTTTTTGGCTTCTTCGCTATAGTAGCGACGGGCTACCTCCTTGAACGGGAGGAACCCGTGACGATTCCCGCCATAGTCAACAAATGCCGCTTCGAGACTGGGCTCAATGCGGGTAATGATGCATTTGTAAATACTGGATTTCTTCTGTTCGCGTGCTGGAACTTCGATATCCAGGTTGTAAAGTCGTTGACCATCGACAATGGCCACACGCAGCTCTTCGCTCTGCGTGGCGTTGATTAATATGCGTTTCATGTAATAATTCTCGCCGTATCCATGCACCCGGCAAGACATTCTGTAGAACGATAGACCAATTCCTTCTTGATAAAAGAAAGTAAATGATCAGACAATTTGAGCACATGAGTATATGCGTCATATTGTTCATCAATGTCTTTGGCTAACAGGGAATCTGTGAATAAGTCGTACAGACCTAACCAGAGGCTCCATGACAGCCGAATTCTTTAATACGGGTGCGATTAAAACCGTAGTAGCCCCTCAGGGCAGCGTGGCAGGATAATCTGCCTTAACAGGCTGTTGAAAAACCCTCATGCGGCGCAATCCTGCGTTAAAAATCAGCTCAAAATGCTCATGTACTGCGTGTACACTGCGCTTTTTTGCCGATTTTTGCCTTGTCTTGCGCTCGCCTGAGGCATTTTCAACAGCCTGTTAATGGACCATATTGTGTTCGTATGATCCTGCGGTATTCCGCTGTCGCCAGTTAACAAAACCGGAGACGGTATAGAGCTGAAATACAGATCAGCTCGTGTAAAAACTGTAAAACCAGGTAACTGGTTTCAGGTCTTGCTCCTGTACACCTTTAAAGTAGTGCTGCAGCAAGAGAACACGCCTATAATTTGCGTGCCGTGACCTTATAGTATCAGGGGTGGTCACTACAGGCAATTAATTGAATAGTTAAGGATATTCTGAACAAGTCTGGTTGAATTTAGGCTGAGATAAAAGTGTTCAGATTTTTCTCGAAGTGAGGCGTAATAGTCATTCTATTGCAACGAACTTCGGGGAAAATCTGGGCACTTTTAGCCAGCGTAAAACAATCACGGCTTGTTCAGAGTATCCTTAAGGTTTTTCAGGGTTGTATTTTATGCCACACGCCAAAGTCAGGAAGGTCATCGTCAACGAAGGAGATGTTGGTCAGCGACTGGATAATTACTTGATGCGTCAGTTCAGGGGTGTCCCAAAAAGTCGCATATATAGCATGTTGCGTAAAGGTGAAGTGCGAGTTAATAAAGGCCGGGTCAAACCTGCTTATCGAATTCAGGCGGGTGACCTGGTCAGGCTTCCACCTGTACATCAGAAAACCCAGGGGACAATGATCATTCCGGATACGGTCCAGCAGCAGCTTGAATCCGCAGTGATATCTGAAGATGATAATCTGCTGGTCTTGAACAAACCTTCCGGCATTGCGGTACACGCTGGTTCTGGCTTGCGTTTCGGTGTAATCGAAGTCATGCGTGAGCTTCGACCCCATGCCGACTTTCTGGAACTGGTTCACCGGCTGGATCGGGAAACCAGTGGCTGTTTATTGCTGGCCAGATCACGCCCGGTGCTGACGGAATTGCATGACCTGTTGCGCGAAGGGAAAGTCAATAAACGCTATCTGGCACTGCTTGCAGGAAATTGGGGACAGGATACGAAAACAATCACCAGCCAGCTTGAAAGAAGTGGTCCGCAAGGCCAAATTCGAAAAACCCGCCAACAACAGGATGGGAAAACCGCTGTGTCTGAATTCAAACCCGTACAACATTTCTCAAATGCCACGTTGATGGAGGTAAAAATCTTCACTGGACGCACCCATCAAATTCGCGTTCAATCTGCCGACCTGGGGCATCCCGTTTTGGGTGATGATAAGTATGGAAACTTTGCCCTTAACCGTGAATTCCGTAAGCTGGGATTAAAGCGTTGGTTTCTGCATGCCGCAGAGATTGATTTTCGGCTTGAATCTTGTGGACATCATTACCACTTTAAAGCGGCATTACCTGATGAACTTGAAACTTTTTTACAGAAACTAGATGAAAAATAAATTTGAAGTGCTGGTGTTCGACTGGGACGGGACACTGATGGATTCTGAGGCGCATATTGTCGCCTGTATGGACTATGCGATTCGTGAAAACGGCATTGAGCCTGATCCGCCGCATCAACTTAAACGTGTAATCGGACTGGGTCTGAATGAAGCGGTTGCTGAATTATTACCCGATCATCAAAACACGACACACCTACAAATAGCAGAAACGTATCGTCATCGCTTTTTGTCTGATGAAAAATCGCAAAGCGATTTGTTTCCGGATGTCGAATCAACATTGCGCAAGCTTCATTCGGCGGGCTACCTGCTGACCGTGGCAACAGGGAAGTCACGCCGAGGTCTGGATAAAGTCTTAGCTCAAACAGGTCTGGAAGATTTGTTTGTTGCGACCCGCTGCGCCGATGAAACATTTTCCAAGCCACACCCGCAGATGCTGGATGAAATCAAAACAGACCTTGATGTGCGCGCTGAAAATATGTTGATGATCGGCGACACCGCATTTGATTTACAAATGGCGGTCAACGCAGGCGTCCCTTCAGTCGGCGTCAGTTATGGTGTGCATGAACCTGAGCGATTGCTGGAACATGAGCCGTTAGCAATTCTTGATTGTATGTCGGAACTCCCTGACTGGCTAATTTCACCGGATGAATGACTGGCAAATAATCTAGACGGTCAATTTCACAGGCCGGGCTGTGTTTTGTGGGGGGCTGGTTTCCGTTATCGTAAAGCCTTCTTTTTCCTGAAGGCCAGTCTCATGTCCAGTATTCGACTAATTGTTACGACGCTATTGCTATTCCCGGCTACATTACTGGCTGGCCCGACATCAGTAACCGGCAAGTTAAGTACCCTGGGTGTAGGCCTGGAAGTCACACATTTTTTTACACCCACTCTGAGTGGCCGCCTTGGTTTCAACAAGTTTACTTATGATTTTAGCCAGGTCGACGATGGAATTGATTATGACTATGAGCTGGATTTGTCTACCGTGTCCGCCTTGCTCGACTGGCACCCCAATGAGGGTAGTTTCTATTTTTCTGCCGGCGTTTTCGGTAACTCCAATGAGTTAACCAGCGTAGCAAAACCTGCTGGAAGTTATACGATTGGTGATACGACTTACCCGGCTTCGGCCGTCGGCACATTAAATGGAAAAGTCGATTTTGATAGCCCGGCGGCTTATCTGGGAATAGGGTGGGGTAATGCCTATGACCAGAACAGTGGATTCGGCTGGGCGTTTGATCTGGGCGTCCTGTTACAGGGTTCACCGAATGTCCAGTTGACAGCTGATAGTCCATTAGCAAGTGACCCTACGTTTCAGGCCGACCTTGCCCGAGAAGAAAGAGAACTGGAGGACGAGCTTTCCAGTTATGAATATTATCCGGTTGTTTCTTTTGGCATCAGTTATCAGTTTTAAGGAACTGGAAAAAACTGTCGTGCTGGTTTTGCAATATCGTGTAAAGACCCTGAGACACGTCCAATGGAGCTGTTGATCCTCCCAAATTGCTGATCGATATACTGCGTGTTTTTCCGCAGTGCGCCGGTATTTTCAGCAATCTGCGCCATCTCATTTTGAAGTGCGGAAACATTGATTCCAATCTGTTCTGTCTGGCCGGCCATTTTCGCAACGTGGCTATTCATGAAGGAAAGAAATTCGATATTCTTGCCCATGCTTTGCATCGAGCCTTCGACCTGCACCATCGTCTCCCGAAACGCAGTCACCTCCTTAGTGATCGCATCCATGCTTTTTAGGGAATGAGAGATGGAACGGGAAAACTGGTTAAACACAAGCAGCGTTAGCAAGACGAGCAGGATGCCGATAATCGCCATGCTGACAATAATCAAGTTGGTACGCCGAATGCTGACTGAAATACTCGCCTGTTGTCGTTCAGTTGTCTCTGCCAGTTCTTTCATGCTCTTGTGAAAGAACTCAACTTGTTGTCTGGAAAAATTCATGGCAGATGGTTCATCGGGTTCATTTGGTTAAAGCGCCTGAATGGCTTGCTCGAGGAATTCATGTCACGCTCAACTCTGAATAAAGTCTGATCCAGTCCAGTAACTTTCCCGGAAAGACCTCGCATCGCACCGTGCAAGTCAGTCAGTTCGGTTGAGACTTTCGAGATATTGTGGGTGATTCCGTTCATGCCGTCCGAGATCGTAACAACATCACCTGAAATTTTTTCTACTGAATAATTGAGTGCTGGCATGACATCCATCTGTGTCTCGAAGCTCATCAATACAATCTGTATATTGTCCACACTGTTTCGCATTGCGACTGCTTCGGTCGTGATTCTGTCCAGAGAATCAGACAGAGAATTGACCTGATTCGTTAAAAGATAAATCAGATAAAAAATTGAAAGTAGCGTGACAACCAGACCAATCATGACGCCCCGGATTAAAATCCTGACTCTCAAGCCAACGCGTTGTTGGGTTTTTGCAGAAAGTAAAAGAGAGCGTTTCAGGTAGCTAATACTTTCTTCAAACAGTTGATTGCTTTCTTCTTCAGAGCTGGAAGCAGGCATAGGGAAAATGATCCAGGTGCTTTAATATTTCCTCAATATTAACATAGATTAGAAAGCAGTTATTTCACAGCAACTGGCAGCTCTATGCCTTCCTGAAGAAAGAAATCTGTAAGTCGGATCAAAGGCAACCCAATTAATGTATTGGGGTCATCACCCTCCAGTCTGGAAAAAAGGCTGATTCCCAAACCTTCGGACTTGAAACTGCCCGCGCAATTGTACGGCTGATCCAGGCGAAGGTAATTTTCAATTTGCCCCGTCGTCAAAGTTCGGAAATGCACATAAAAAGGTACGACATCCAACTGCCAGCTACCCGTTGCCGTGTTAAGCAGGCAAAGCCCCGTCAGAAATTCAACACGATTACCTGAAAACTTTTGCAATTGGGTTATCGCCTCAGAATACCCATCAGGTTTGCCTATAATTTCCCCATCAAAAACGGCACATTGATCGGATGAAATAATATAATGCTCCGGCCAGTCATGTTCTACCTTTCTGGCTTTTTCCAGCGTCAGGCGTTGCACCATCGTTTTCGGGTCTTCATTTTTCAGAGGTGTTTCGTCTATTTCCGGCGCGCAGGTCGTAAAGGGCAGTTGTAATTTTTTCAGCAACGCAGCCCGGAAGGGTGAGGTTGAAGCCAGTATTATCGGTAACATATAGTGATTTTATCTGATCCAGTGAGTTGTTGGCACTAAGATGTGTGATTTCACCAATTCATTCCTTTTCAGGTTAACCGTATTCCGGTATGGGAATAGGATAACCTGTTGTTTTTATTTTGACAGGCAGGTGACAGAGCCAGTATCATTGCGCGGTTATGCCTGACCGGTTACCTGTACGTGTTGACCCTTATCGGCTGGCTGAAAAAGGCCGGACACTCTCGGGCGAACTTGCGGTCGACAAAATGCCCCGGCTCAAGCTGTTGCTTGCAGGTTCATCTGGAGATGTGGAATGTCGTCTGGTCTTCAGTAAACAAGTCCGGCAGTATTTTTTAACGGGGCATATTAAAGGATGCCTGAAGTTGACTTGCCAGCGGTGTCTTGAATCCTATGATCAGGAGATAGACAGCCATTTTTCATTGCTGCTGGTTGCTGATGACCGAGAGGCTGAAAGGGTGCAGGAAATGGCTGAACCCCTCATCGTCGTTGATGATGAACTGGATATCAGCACGATTGTCGAAGACGAAATATTGCTGTCCATGCCAGCAATTCCGAGACATAGAGAGGAGCGTGATTGTTTGTCACATGAGATGGTGAATGAGATAGAGTCTTTACCAGATACGCAACAGGAAAATCCTTTTGCTGTGCTGGAAAAGTTGAAGAAGCACTAGGGCCTGTTAACACTAACCCAATGGGTCCTGTTGCACCTGAAAAAGTGCCAATCAAGGCGCGAGGAGAGAAGTTTGGTCATTCCAAATGAACGACAAGCAACGCAGAGTGGCGCTTTTTCAGGTGCAACCCGAAGGGCTGGGACGCTTTTTTCGCCCAGCGGCGTTATCATTCGCTCATGTAGAATGACTACACATCGCTCATTCTGCCTTGCTGGACGAAAAATGCGGCTCAGCAGAGCCTGTCAGATTAGTGTTAACAGGCCCTAGTAAACAATTACTGGCTGCTATCTCAGCATTCGTCGATTTTCTCAAGCACGAAAAGCACTACTCCGCACACACCGTCAGTAACTACCGTCGCGATCTGAATGGACTGATGGGATTTCTCGTCACCCATGAAATTGGCAGTTGGGAAGAAGTCACGCCCCAGCATATCCGCCAGTACACCAGTCAAAGACATCGACAGGGACTTAATGGCCGCAGCCTGCAACGCCAGCTTTCCGCAGTGCGTAGCCTGTATAAATATTTGCAACGCCACCAGCTTGTCAGCCACAATCCTGCACAGGATATCCCCATACCCAAATCTGATAAAAGGCTGCCCAAAACGCTTGATATCGAAAGCGTAGAACAGCTGCTTGCGATAAAAGGTGGCGAGCCGCTGATCCTGCGCGATCTTGCCATTATGGAGTTGCTCTACTCTTCCGGTTTGCGGCTTGCAGAAATTGTTGGGCTGTCGGTGGATGATCTTGATCAGCATATGCATCTCGTCCGCGTATTGGGTAAAGGCGCCAAACAACGCGATGTCCCGGTCGGGCAAAAGGCGCTGGTTGCACTAAGCCGGTGGTTGGCTGTGCGTCATGAGATGGCAAATGCGGATGAAAACGCATTGTTTGTGAGTCGGCGCGGGACACGATTGTCGCCCCGCACATTGCAGCAGCGTTTATCCATGTGGGCCAAAAAGCAGGGGCTGGATCAGCACGTTCACCCACACCGTCTGCGCCATGCTTTTGCCAGCCACATGCTCGAATCTTCTGGTGACCTGCGAGCGGTGCAGGAATTATTAGGCCACGCCGATATCAGTACCACCCAGGTTTACACGCATCTTGATTTTCAGCATCTGGCAAAAGTTTATGATGACGCGCATCCACGCGCCAGAAAAAATAAGAAGCCAGGTTAAAAAGTGGCTAATAATCCCCACATTAATCCGTTAATATAAAACATATCCGCACACTTCAGGAGCTCTACTTTGGAACAATACCGCGGCACCACCATCGTCTCCGTTCGCCGGGATAATCAAGTCACACTGGGTGGCGACGGACAGGTCACGCTCGGCAACACCATCATGAAAGGCAACGCGCGCAAAGTGCGCACTTTAATGGATGGAAAAGTGCTGACCGGATTTGCGGGCGGCACCGCCGATGCCTTCACCCTGAACGAAAGATTTGAAGCCAAGCTCCAGGAATACAACGGCAACCTCACGCGCGCCGCTGTCGAACTCGCAAAAGACTGGCGCAGCGATCGCGCCTTGCGCCGGCTCGAAGCTTTGCTCGCAGTTGCCGATCATTCCGCTTCATTAATTATTTCCGGTAACGGCGATGTGATCGAACCGGAAGATGGACTGATTGCAATCGGTTCCGGCGGGCCATTTGCACAGGCCGCTGCGCGCGCCCTGCTGGAAAATACAGAATTATCGTCTCGCGAAATCGTAGAAAAATCACTCAATATTGCAGCCGGAATTTGTATCTACACCAACACCAATTTAACCATCGAAAAACTGGATATAAAATAAACATGTCTGAAATGACCCCCCGTGAAATTGTCCAGGAACTGGACAAACATATTATTGGCCAAAGTAATGCAAAACGCGCCGTCGCGAACGCGCTGAGAAATCGCTGGCGGCGCATGCAACTTGATGAAGACTTGCGGGTTGAAGTTACGCCCAAGAATATTCTCATGATTGGCCCGACCGGTGTTGGCAAAACTGAAATTGCCCGGCGTTTGGCGAAACTGGCCAATGCGCCATTTATAAAAGTTGAAGCCACCAAATTTACCGAAGTCGGTTACGTTGGCCGTGAAGTGGATTCCATCATTCGCGACCTCGCCGATGCAGCCGTTAAATTACTGCGTGAACAGGAAGTTGAACGTCTGCAATTTCATGCCGAGGAAGCTGCCGAAGAACGTGTACTTGATGCGTTGTTCCCACAGCCGCGAAAAAGTAGTGGCATTGGTTTTTTTGAAGAGGAAGGTGAGGAAGAAAAACCAGTTGAAGAAGAATCAGCGACGCGACAAAAACTGCGTAAAAGATTACGTGAAGGAAAGCTGGACGACAAAGAAATAGAAATCGAAGTAGAAGCCATGCAAATGGGCATTGAAATCATGACACCGCCTGGCATGGAAGACATGACCAGTCAGTTGCAGGATATGTTTCAAAACATGGGTAAAGGACGCACCCGCAGTCGTAAATTAAAAGTGAAAGAAGCGCTGAAATTATTGACCGAAGAAGAAGCGCATAAAATGATTAACGAAGAAGAACTCAAACAAAAAGCGCTGGAAAATGTCGAAGAAAACGGCATCGTGTTTCTGGATGAACTGGATAAAGTCGCCAAACGCAGCGAAACCAGCGGCGCCGATGTTTCCCGCGAAGGTGTACAGCGTGATTTGCTACCGTTAGTTGAAGGCAGTACCGTCAACACAAAATATGGCATGGTCAAAACCGATCACATTTTATTTATCGCGTCGGGCGCATTTCACCTGGCCAAGCCATCAGATTTAATTCCAGAATTACAGGGGCGTTTGCCGATTCGCGTAGAACTGGATGCGTTAACGGCTGAAGATTTCGTGCGAATTTTAACCGAACCGGACGCATCATTAACGGAGCAATATCAGGCGCTGATGCAAACGGAAGGGGTGACGCTGGAGTTTACTGATGAGGGTGTAAAAAGAATTGCCGAAGCGGCCTATGAAGTCAACCAGCGCACCGAAAATATCGGCGCGCGGAGATTGCACACCGTGCTCGAAAGATTGATGGATGAAATTTCTTTTGAAGCGCCGGATAAATCGGGAGTGAAGATTGTGATTGATAAGGAATATGTGGATAGCAATCTGAATGAGCTGGTTGAGGATGAGGATTTGAGTCGGTTTATACTGTAGTTATCTGTGACTGGGAATTAAAAATAAGAATCAGAAATAGATCTGATTATAATGGGAAAACACTCAATGTTGGAGACAAGGTGAGGGTTTGTGCGATACCGAATTTGTCAGCTCTGTAGGGCGGATAAGCTTGCGCCATCCGCCGCATGGTTGAAAAACTCAGAGATCGTAGCCTGGATTAGCGCAGTGTAATCCGGGTTTGGTAAGCAGGTTACGTGGTATCAATTTTGCGCATTATGAAGTGCGTACTTCTTTTCTGACTTCATCGCTGATGCGCAAGTCTCTTTTTTGCTGCGCGGCAAAAAAGAGACGAAAAAACGCGCCCCGTCATTCGCCTTAATCCGTTGCAGCAAGCGTCAATCGCGGTCGTGCTGCAGCCGCGTCCTGC
>DTYI01000064.1 GCA_012961935.1 Thiotrichales bacterium
CGTCACTTGAGCGATTCAGACTAAATTATCTCTCACATAAAATAGACTAACAAAGCACTGATCTACTCTACCAGCTGCACTTTAATCCACTCGACAGAGCCACCCTGTTTGTTTTTCTGATACTTGACTTCAGCCAGCATCCCTTCCCTGACATCCTTGATAGAACCCTTTTTATTGCGTAATTTAAGTTTGCTTCGATCCAGCCAAATTTTAGTTTTATCCGTGATTTTCAGGTTGTAACTTCCAGCCGAATCACTCATGGAAATAGTCCGTTTATTTGTATTGATTTTGCTGATTTTTCCAAGCGTTGTGTACTCACCAGAAAGTCCCGGTGACTGGCCAACCGGAATATATATTTCAGTGGCTTCTTGTGCGTCTATATTTTGCACTATGCTCAGCAAAATAATCGCTATTGCAGTTTTCATCAAATTTCTAAACATTGCTGCACCTCCTTCGTCCAATATACTTAATTTAATAAGGCAAGCATCATTCGATGATCTCAGCTCGCGCCATTTTTTGTTCACTAATCGCTTCTTCAAGTAACCCGGTAGAAGATGAATGCTTTTTAATGGCTTTTTTTATCAGTCGGCGCGACTCTTTTAGGTGAGCCACCGCACCAGGATGCAGCCCTCCCCCCGCCAGTACCATAATGCTGTCGTCGGTTTCGTGGATGGCGCGCTGGGGCAGCTGATTAAAATCTTCATTCCCCAGAAACTCTCTTGTAACGTACGAGTCCAGCAGCTCAATGCTCTGGCGGATATTCTCAAGGGCGTTGATGTCTCTTAGAAATGCAGCTACAGCAACTGTCTGGGTCGCGTCAAGATTGATTCCGCTGCCAGTGGCACCAGCCAATAATTGTCCCGCCGGAGAATTGTTGAAGCTATCACCATTGTAGAAGGCCACCGCGCCCTCAATGGTTTCAACTGCGTTATTATGGAAAAATGGTCCCGTGTCGGCAGACTCCACCAGAGAGGGCGTATTAAACTCACCATTACCCGGTGTATCAAAACCATCGTCTGGCGGCATCAACTCACCACTGAGGTCGGCTGGCTGATCCGGCAGGTCTTCGACGCCGGTATTGAAGCTGAGATTACCAGGATTCGGGCCAAAAATATTGGGGTCGCCATTCGCCCCGGCGTTAAAGTGACAGGCAAAACATTTTCCCAGCGCAGGACTGTTAAAAATCTCCTGGCCCCGTGCTGAAACAACACTTTTCAACGGCAGGGGCAATTTCAGCTCTTCCTGCCGACCCAGGGAGAGCTGAAATGCTTCCATCGCATCCAGCTCCTCAGCCGTAGGTAATCGGAAATCAACACCAGCAATGCGATCCAGTGTTTTGGTGAAGTGCTGTATCACTGCGCCGGTAGCAAAAGAGCGCAACGAGCCATCGCCAGGCGCCCCATCACCTGACCACCCAGTTCTTGGACCCGCAGGGTTTTCTACTGATGTTCGCAGGGCAAGCGTATGAGGCACGCCACGCTGGTTGAACTTGTTTTTCAAATCATCAAAGCCGTCGAGGTTTTCAATGATCAGGCCAAACTCCCGCATCAACTTCGGGTTTTCAAGATCCTTTAGCGCCGGATTAAACTCTGCGACAAATAGCGGATCATCATCAGCCAACCGCGCTATAAAGGCTGGATCAATCGTGAAATTATTCTCCGCCGGATGACAACTGCCACAGGTCCGGCCATTACCGTTAAAGGTCTCTTCGAAGAAGATCGCTCTTCCTTTTGCAACAAGCTCATCTTTTGGTACAGGTGCAGGTGGCGGAATACAGGCTGGTAATAGAATCACAGCAAATAATGAGATGACTATAGCCTTCATGACAAACCTCCTTTCCTGTAATTAACACCGCAACAATCGCCGCAGTCGTCTTACTTATTCATTATCAAATAGGCGACCATTTTCTCTGGTCTGGTTTGTGAACGAATGCTTCAAAGCTGGAAGCAACCATTCATGATGAACAAAACGCTTGTAACTAAGTAATATAGACCATAATTTCTCCTATTGTATTGATATTCTGAATGTATCCACGCGAATACAAATCTTGCTGAC